>OMSZ01000218.1 GCA_900313855.1 uncultured Eubacteriales bacterium | reverse complement strand
TTCTTTGTAAAATAACTCTTTTTGAAAACTCATGGGTACACCTCCTGGTTGACTTTAAGTGTTTTTGTTTTGCCGATCTCAATTGAGAACTTGGTATTTGAAAGCTTTACTGAGCTTGCGGCGTTTACCATAGAAGGTGTGCCGGGCGCTAATATAAGGCACATTATAAATGCAGATATTAATGCAAAAAGCAAAGTCTTTTGTTTCTCTTCATATCAGTAATCCTGTATCTTGATAATTGTATCTGGTTAATGATAACTTTCATATATTATAGCAGATGTTTACGCATTTTTCATTGTGTCACGGTGATTGTCATGATGACGGCAAGAGGTTGATATCAGATGAAATATATCGTGAAAGCACGATGAATATCAACCATAAATTATATAGACTGTGAATAGCAGCCATTTGTTAAATATTGACATATTTGTAAAAACATGTATGATTAAAATGAGGAATTGCACGTATTACAGCGAATATTACTAAGATTCGGGACGCCGGATATACGTTGCTTTTTTGTTCAGAGCAGATGTGGATAAGAACAGATAGATAAAACATAAAAAGCAGACAGAAAGAATGGTCAGAAAGAACAGATATACAGAACTGATAAACACATCAAACAGTCATAACGACAGTCGGCACATTATGCGGATAGGAGGATAATATGGGAACTTCTTATAAAAAGCTGTTTTTAGGAGCGTTGATATTTGCGCTTGGTTTAATAGTATATAATTTTACCGGAATGAAGGTCTTTGCGGCAACGGGAAAGGAGACGGTATCATTTTCTGCATATCAGTCGCAGGACGATGCCAGAAGCATGCTTACGTTAGTCAACAATTTCCGCACAAAGTCTAATCAATGGCAGTATAAATCTGATGGTACGAAGGAATATTTTAATACCAATAGCAGTAACAAGCTTGGAAAGCTTACGTATGATTACGGACTTGAAAAGATAGCAATGCAGAGAGCGCGGGAGATAGTTCTTTGTTATATGAGTACACATGAGAGACCGGATGGCAGCCCCAGGCGGACATGTACATATAACGGAATCTATAGTGATAATGAGAATATTTATTGTGGTGTGTTATCGGCTCTGGAAGCGCAGACGGGCTTTGAGGAGGAGAATTGCAACTATAGCGGACAAGGGCATAGAAGAACGATGCTCAATAAGTTATATACAAGGATCGGAATCGGTCATGTGAAGTATATGGGAAGAGATTACTGGGTTCAGGAGTTTGGAATAAGCGGTACCGGGGCGGAGGAAACTACGGCGATCAATAAAAATGTTACAGCGAAAGCGACAATTTTAACTGCGGACAAAGTTTCGCAGGGACCGTATTTTACTAATGAGCAATTCCATAATGGAATGTATGACGATTCATATAACAGGAATATAACAGTTGTGTATGGAAGTACTGCAAAGGATTTTTTTAATAAAGCAGAGCTGCCTGATATGACGTACTATACTACATGGAATCTGGGATACAGAACACATTTAGACGCAGTAATATTTGATGAGGAATTCAAACCCACATGGCAGTGTACGATCAAAAACCAAAACATTGCTGAGCTTTCGGGTGAATATGTAATGCCTAAGAAGGCGGGTTCGACGACACTTACGGCGATATGCAAGGACAGTAATATCGGAACCGTTAAACGTATATTTAATATAGAAGTATTACCCTGTTCCATCAAGGATATGAAGGTCGGATTAGAATATGAAACGGCAGCATATGATGGTAAAGCGCATACACCTAAGGTTGTGCTTAAGGACAGTAAAGGAAGTACATTAGTTGAGAATACGGATTATACGGTTGAATATTCATCTAACATTTCTGTAGGAAGTGGAAGGATCGTGATATCCGGAAAGGGCAATTATAGCGGATATAAGTATATTTATTTTGAAATAACCCCATGTGAGCACGATTATGTGACTGAGGAAATGAGCTCCACAAGCTGCACATCGGCAAAATGCTATAAGAAGACCTGCTCAAAGTGCGGCAACGTGATATACGAATACGGTTCTCCGGAAGGACATAACATAGTTGTTGATAAGGCTGTGGCGGCAACCTGTACCTCCACGGGACTTACGGAGGGTAAGCATTGCAGTAAATGTGGTCTGGTAACGGTAGAGCAGAGAATTGTGAAAAAGCTTGGACATCAAACAGAGCTTGTAGCTGGTTATGCGCCAACCTGTATTAAAGACGGATTGACGGATGGCAGAAAATGCATCGTATGTGGAGAGTTCACGGTTTTGCAGGAGGTCATTCCGGCATCACCGAAATATCATGATAACGAGGAAATAAAGGGCTATGAGCCGACCTGTATTAAGGAAGGTCTTTCTGATGGCGCTAAGTGCAAAATATGTGGTGAGATAACTATCCCGCAGGAGACCATACCGGCTTCTGACAGATACCATGTCCGGAAGGAGGTTGAGGGCTATGAGCCGACCTGTACTGAGGAGGGTCTTTCTAAGGGTTATGTATGTGATGTGTGTGAGAAAGTAATAGTAGAACAATATGCTACGGAGCCTTTAGGACACGAGGCGGTGATCGATAAAGAAGTGCCTGCGACCTGTATATCTACGGGACTTAGCGAAGGCTCACATTGTGGAAGGTGCGGAACGGTTTTAACAGAGCAGGAAGTGATTCCGAAGAAAAGCCATACATACAGTAATTACACGATAGTAAAGGATGTTACCTGCTCTGAGGATGGCGAGAGAAAAAAGGTATGCAAGTACTGCAATGATACGGTTACAGAGACTATCAAATGTACAGGGCATGATCCTATAACCTGGCAGAAGGAGGAGGCTACCTGCGATAAAGACGGTCATTATGAGGGTATGAAATGTTCAAGGTGCGGTATTGTGCTGGTAGAACCGGTAGTTATACCAGCAGGGCACATTTATAGTGCTTGGACAGTAACCAAAGAGGCAACCTGTATAGAGACGGGAGAGCGCACGGCAGCATGTGAAAGATGTGGTAATGTAACAACAGAAACCATTCCGAAAAAAGAGCATAAGTTTGAATATACGGATTATGTGCCGCCTAAATGTACAGAGACTGGCTCTTCCGCAGGTGGAAAATGTTCTGTATGTGGGGAAATTTTAGCAGGCAGTCAGGTGCTTCCGCCTACAGGGCATAAATATAGCGGTACTCCGGCAATAACTAAAGTAGCGACATGTACAGAGACTGGAATAAGTGAGAAGAAATGTGAGGTCTGCGGTCACATTGAGACTGAAGTGATACCTGCGAAGGGACACACAAGAACGGCGATAGCAGGCAGGGATGCAACTTGTACTGAGGACGGATATACTGCAGGAATATATTGTTCCGTATGTAATACGGTTTTGGAAGGAAAGACTAAGATCGAAGCTTATGGACACAAGAAAGTCGATGATGAGAGTAAGGAGGCAACCTGTGCGGAGGCGGGATATACTGCAGGAAGTCATTGCACCGTATGTGGAAAGGTTATCGTGGCTCAGGAAGTGATACCTAAAAAATCTCATTCATTTGGTGAGTGGAAGACTACTATAGAGCCGACATGCCTTGAGGGAGGTGTAAAGGAGAAAAAATGTCAGAATTGCGGTTTCACGCAGCAAAGAGCCATTGCAAGAACCGGGCATACTGTGGAAAAGCTTGATGCGGTTAATGCAACCTGCGAGGAGAATGGATTGTCTGCCGGGAGATATTGTAAGGTTTGTGATCTGGTACTTGTGCCTCAGCGTGTGCTTCCGGCTACAGGGCATTCGGAGAAAATTCTATATGGATGTCCTGCGACCTGTACTGAGGATGGATTGACGGAAGGCAGCATTTGTACCAGGTGCAGCAAGGTGATAAAGGAGCAGAAGAAGATTGAAGCTTTAGGACATGATCAAATGGATATGGATCGATGCGAACCTACCTGTACGGATTACGGATGGTCAAAGTGGAGTGTGTGCAGACGCTGTAATGAGATATTAACAAAGCCTGAGGATATAGAACCGCTTGGGCATGATGTGGTTGTGGATAAAGCAGTTACTGAGACCTGTGAAGAGATGGGATATTCTGAGGGAAGTCATTGCGGCAGGTGTGGACTTGTTTTGAAATCACAAGATATTGTTAGCGCACTTGGGCATGAATATGTTGAGGACGAGGAAATACCTGCAACCTGTACCAAAGACGGTCTTTCAAGTGGTTTGCATTGCGGACGTTGTAATAAAGTGTTTTCTAAACAAGTAGTTATTCCGGCACAGCATAAGGAAAAGCTCGAGCTTCCTAAGGAGCCTACCTGTACCGAGGGAGGCTATACAGAATACATATATTGTGAGGTTTGTAATGCGGTAATTAAAGAAAGAAAAGAGATAGCAGCTCTTGGTCATCAATGTGAAAACATGGAGGTTACAACAAAGCCGAGCTGTGTTAGTGACGGTCTAAAACACGGAGTCTGCAGCCGCTGTCATGAAGATGTTTTCGAGACGTTACCAAAGCTTCCGCATAACATGACGCATCATCCATACGTTGCGCCGGATTGTACGCACACTGGCTGCAAGGAGTATTATGAATGCAGTGAATGTGGAATTGTATATGAGGATTTTGAAGGAACCAGGCAGACAGGAAAAACTTCATTGATGATCAATGCATTGCAGCATAATATTGTTGACGGAGTCTGCACAATATGTCACGCAAAATTCCCGGGTACAGGCGGCAATAGCGGTGCGGGCGGTTTGGATGATACAGGAGATAAAGGAGGAAGCTCAGGCACAAAAGTACCGGGCGGTTTAACTTCTGATAAGAGTGGAAATGATACATCTGATAAAGGAAGCTTAGATGAGAGTGATATCTTAGATGATACCCCTGTTGTTGGAGCAGGATTTACAGATGAAAGAGGTTATGAGTTTAAGGTCATAAGCGATGGCAAGGAACCGACGGCAGCATTTAGTGATATCGAAGAGGAGGTTTCAAAGCTCGTTATTCCGGATAGCGTAACGAAGGGCGATGTAACTTATAAGATTGTCGAGATTGAAAATGATGCCTTTAAGGACAATAAGAAGCTTGAAAGCGTAATTATCGGAGAGAATGTAACGAAGGTCGGCGACTGGGCATTTGCGGGGTGCACAAAACTTAAAAAGGTAGAAATGTCTGCAAAGGTTGCCGTGATCGGTTATAAGGCATTTGCCGGATGCTCAAAGCTTAGTAAGGTATCTGTACCTGTGACTGTCAACAAGATAGGCAGAGGCGCTTTCAAAAAATGTTCGGGTATTAAGAAAATAACAATTCCAAAAGGAGTTTGCTCGATCGAAAGGGATGCCTTTAACGGTTGCAAAAATCTTAAGATCATAATTGTAAAGTCAACAAAAATAAAAACTGTTGGTAAGAATGCGTTTAAGGGTGTGCCTAAGTCGGCGGTTGCAAAGGTGCCAAAAAAACAGAGGAATAAATATAAGAAATTGTTTAAGAAAGCGAAGTTTACCGGCAAGATGATTTGAGAAACATGATATAATGAGCAAAGGTGCGTCATGCTTGCATGAAACGCACTTTTGCGAAAAACACACGGAGACGCAGTCGATGTGATATAACATTTTTTGATAAAACAGCCCTGACAATAATGTCATTAAAATATCAAAATGGACAAAAAAAGGATATATGATATATCCTTTTTTTGTTATAATCCTTTCATAGCTTATAGTTTACGTATTTTCTGGAAAGGAGGAGTTATGGAACTTAACAGAGGAGTTAATCTTGGCGGGTTCTTATCACAGTGTGAGCATACCGCAAAACACTACGAGGAATTCATAACTGAGAAGGATATTGAGAAGATTTCTAAATGGGGGTTTGATCATGTAAGACTTCCGATCGATTATGAGGTGTTGGAAGAGGATGATGGGACACCGAAGGAAGAAGGCTACAGTATCGTTAAGCGTGTGGTTGAATGGGCTAAGAAGTATGGTCTTTCGATAGTTTTAGATCTTCATAAGGCTTACGGATATGATTTCAATGATGCCGGGGATTCTGAGAAGAACAATCTTTTTCAGAGTGAAAAGCTGCAAAAGAGATTTGTTGATCTGTGGGACAGGATTTCATCAAATTTTAATTCGTACGACAACGTTGCATTCGAGCTTTTGAATGAGGTTGTGGAAGAGAATAATGCAGATGCCTGGAATAGTTTGATAGCAAAGGCGGTTAAGGCGATCAGGGAAAATGCACCGGAAGCATATATCATTTACGGAGGCATTCAGTGGAACAGCGCAAAGACCTTGAAGCTTCTTGATAAGCCGTTAGATGATAAGATCATTTTCACATTTCATTTCTATGAGCCGCTTCTGTTCACACATCAGAAGGCTTACTGGGTTAAGACAATGGATCCGTCTTGGGATATAGAGTATCCGGGTTCGATGGAAGAATATCTCGAGAAGTCTAAGATTATCGGTGATCAGGGTAAGGCGGTTTATGAGTGCGGTTTGGATCATATAGGTCCGCAGCTTATAGACGATCTTGTTCAGGATGCGATAAATGCGGCTAAGAACGCAGGTGTAGGTCTCTACTGCGGAGAGTTCGGGGTTATTGACAGAGCGCCGGTAGAGGATACCAAGAGATGGTTTGACGATGTGAATGAGATTTTCTCAAAGTACAACATCCGTTTCTGTGTATGGAATTATAAGGAGAAGGATTTCGGAATCGCGGACGAGCATTATGACGCGGTAAGAGATGACCTTATAAAGATCTGGAACGGAAAGTAATTAAGTAACTTAATAATGTGAGACATAAATTTATTAAGGAGATTGTGTTAAGAAATTAAAGGGGGTTGCGACGCACGGACGTGAATGATCAGCAATTACCCGGGAGGAAAGAAAGGAGAAGTCAGGTATGACGATTAAGAACAAACGTATCGCAAAAAGAGCATGTGCGGTTATGTTGTCTTTGGCTATGGTAGCGAGTTCATTGGCTCCTGCTACATCAGCTGAGGCTGCCAAGAAGGGCAAGATTAAATCCGTAACAGTTACTAATGTTAACGGTGGCGCCATAGTACTTAAAAAGGGTGAGAAATTCTCAATAAAGGCTAAGGTGGTTAGGACAGGAAAGGTAAGCAAGAAGCTTACATATAAGTCAAGCAATAAGAAGATTGTTAAGGTTAGTTCAAAAGGAAAACTAACTGCAGTTAAGAACGGAACTGCTAAGATTACTATAAAGAGTAAGGCTAATAAGAAGAAAAAAGCAATTGTTAGCGTAACGGTTGGAACGCCGGTTCAATCAATCAAGCTTGATCAGGTTCTTGCAAGCGTTGCAGTTGGCGGAACAGTTAAGATTGCAGCAACTGTTAATCCTGCGGATGCAACAGTTAATGCTGTTACATGGACAAGTTCGGATGAAAACATTGCAACTGTGGCAGCAGATGGTACTGTTACAGGTAAGGCTGCAGGTAATGTTAAGATTACAGCAACAATTAATGACGGTCGTGTTTATACTTCAACATGTGACATTGTAGTATTGGCAGCTGATGAGAAGAAAGAAGAACCTAAGGCAGAAGAGCCTAAGAAAGAAGAACCAAAGGAAGAGCCAAAGCCGGAAGAGCCTAAGGAAGAGGATCCGAAGCCGGAAGAGCCTAAAGTAAACGAGCCAATCAGACTTTCTATGGATGGATATAATGAAACTCCTGTGTGGGAAGATGATT
>OMSZ01000092.1 GCA_900313855.1 uncultured Eubacteriales bacterium | reverse complement strand
TCGGTGCGGGACCCGGAGATCCGGAGCTTATCACCGTTAAAGGTAAGAGAATAATTGAAAATTGTGATTGTGTTATATATGACCGTCTTGCAGGAGATGAACTGTTGGCTTTAATGCCTGCTGACAGTGCGAAGATATATGTCGGAAAGCAGCCCGGAAAGCATTATCGGAAACAGGAGGAGATAAATGAGATATTAGTTGAGGCTGCAAAGAGCTTTAAGACCGTCGTAAGACTTAAGGGTGGAGATCCCTTTGTTTTTGGCAGAGGCGGAGAGGAGATAGAGGCACTTAATGAGGCAGGAATAAGTTATGAGGTCGTACCGGGAATCACTTCTGCGATTGCGGTTCCGGAATGTGCAGGTATTCCGGTAACCCATAGAGGAATCGCCAGAAGCTTTCACGTTATTACCGGACATACTTTTGATCCGGCAAAAAATGATACTGATAATGACCTTAAGGGAATTGATTTCAAAAACCTCGCTGTGCAGGGTGGAACGCTTGTATTCCTTATGGGACTTGCCAATATCAGAAGGATTACAGATGAGCTGATTGCATACGGAAAGTCCCCCGATACTCCGGCGGCGGTTATCAGTGACGGAACGACCATATATGAGAGAACGGTAAGAGGTGTGTTGTCTGATATTGCAGATAAAGCTTTGGAGGAAGGACTTACTTCTCCTGCAATAATCGTTATAGGAGAGTCAGCAGCCAAACAGTATAGATGTGAATCGGAATATAAGAGCGGGGAAGGGCTGGTAAGAGTAGGAGTGGTGGCAACTCCGTCACTTTATCAGAGACTAACCGGTGCTTTTATAAAAAAAGGAATATCTACTGCGCTGATATGCGATATGGCGGTTGTTCCGGATAAAGAGGGAATGAACAGATTATCGGAAATAATCAGCGGTAGTGCCTGTGGTTTGCAGGGATATACATGGATTCTATTTACAAGCCAGAATGCAGTGAGATTGTTTTTTGAGCTGTTTTTACAAAAGGGTGAGGACTACAGAAAATTGTCCTCGGTCAAATTTGGAGTGATAGGTGAAGGAACAAGACAGGTGCTTTTGCAATATGGTTTTGCGGCGGATTATATTC
The DNA here is from genome assembly GCA_900313855.1 of uncultured Eubacteriales bacterium. Lineage (GTDB taxonomy): Bacteria > Bacillota > Clostridia > Lachnospirales > Lachnospiraceae > CAG-590. The sequence continues at coordinate 9,327 of OMSZ01000092.1, read as the reverse complement.
CAACAAAATATACGGTACATTCTTTCTGTGAGGAGTTCAAGACCATAGTTAAGATTTGGGATAAGGTGCTTGTACCCAGAGCAGAACAGGGTAGCGAAGAATTGCTGGAATATAGAGATATATGGAAGTGTACGACGGAGGTAATCTCGATATATGATGTAAAGGGCAAGGCAACCCGCCACATAAAGAGACTTGATGAATATACACATCTGGTATTTGCGAGTGCATCCGGTGTTTCCGCATTTATAAGTGAGCTTGAAACTAATGCTCTGACTATACCGGAGAACGTCAAGACCTTATGTATAGGCGAGATTACAGCTAAGAAGCTTAAGGAGTATGGATTTGAAGCTGATTTGACGGCATCCGCTTCAGATGTAGATGGATTGTTGGATACATTGTTAGAGTCTTAGGAGGATACACATAGATGGTACGAATGAGAAGATTAAGGGTAAATGAAACCATGAGGCGTCTTGTCAGAGAGACCTCGGTAAGCGTGGATGATCTGGTTTATCCTGTATTTGTGACAGAGGGCAGCAATATCAAAAATGAAGTTGATTCAATGCCCGGTATATATCAGTGGTCTATCGACAGATTAGACGAGGAGTTAGACAGAATAGTAGAGCGACGGATTCCTGCAATTCTTATATTCGGAATACCTGATAAGAAGGATGAGGTGGGCAGTGAGGCATACAACGATAATGGCATTACCCAAAGAGCAATAAGACACATCAAGGAATATGCAAAGGATGTGCTTGTGATTGCGGACGTGTGTCTGTGTGAATATACCTCGCATGGACATTGCGGAGTTGTATGTGATCACGAGATAGTTAATGATGATACTTTGGAATTGCTTTCTAAGATGGCGGTGAGTATGGCAAAGGCAGGAGCTGATGTTATTGCGCCATCGGATATGATGGATGGAAGGGTGGCTCATATAAGGAAAAGTCTTGATGCTAATGGATTTAAGAACACTATGATAATGTCCTACAGTGCCAAATTTGCTTCTGCTTACTATGGACCATTTAGGGATGCCGCAGACTCGGCTCCGGCATTTGGTGACCGAAAAACTTATCAGATGGATATCGCCAATGGCAAGGAGGCTCTTAGAGAGTGCTTTGGAGATATAGAAGAAGGGGCGGACGTTATAATGGTCAAGCCTGCGCTTGCCTATCTTGATGTGGTCAAGGAGGTCTCACAGAGAACTGACTATCCGATTGCAGTGTATAACGTGAGTGGTGAGTATGCGATGGTGAAGGCTGCCGCTGCTAACGGTTATATTGATGAGAAACGTATAGTTATGGAGAATATGATAGCAATGAAACGTGCAGGGGCGAAGATAATAATAACGTATCATGCTTTGGATGTGGCCTATTGGCTGACGGAGGAATAATGGGATGAAATCTGATGAGTTATATAGTAAAGCAAAAACGCTTATGCCCGGCGGCGTTAATAGTCCGGTAAGAGCCTATAAGAGCGTGGGGAGAACGCCGCTTTTTATTCATCACGCAAAGGGTTCTAAGATATATGATGTTGATGGCATAGAATATATAGACTATGTGTGCTCGTGGGGACCGATGATATTGGGACATGCACATGAAAAGGTTTTAAATGAGGTCAAAAAAGCCTGTGATTTCGGACTTTCTTTTGGTGCACCGACTTCAAGGGAGAATGAGTTAGCAGAATTGATCATAAATAATATTCCGTCCATAGAGAATGTGAGACTTGTCAACTCCGGAACGGAGGCGGTAATGAGTGCGGTGCGTGTTGCCAGAGGTTATACCGGACGCGATAAGATAATCAAGTTTCGTGGATGTTATCATGGTCATTCTGACGGCATGCTTGTCAAAGCGGGTTCAGGTGCGCTTACCGGTTCAAGACCGGATAGTGCCGGAGTGCCCTATGATTATGCAAAGAATACATTCATAGCAGAATATAACGACCAGTCCTCTGTGAGCAGATTGTTTGAGGAAAATAAGGATGAGATAGCCTGTGTAATAGTTGAGCCGGTAGCGGCTAACATGGGAGTAGTTCTGCCGGAGAAGAATTTCCTGGAATTTTTAAGAGAGATAACGACAGCTAATGGTGCGCTCTTGATATTTGATGAGGTGATAACCGGCTTTCGCCTTGCCCTTGGAGGTGCTCAGGAATATTACAAGGTGCATCCTGACCTCACGACCTTGGGTAAGATTGTCGGTGGAGGGATGCCGCTTGCAGCCTACGGCGGAAGAAAAGACATTATGAAGGTGGTCGCACCCGTCGGAGATGTGTATCAGGCAGGAACCCTTTCGGGTAATCCGGTTGCTACGGCAGCGGGACTTACCATGCTAAGACTTCTTGTAGAAGAAAAGGAAAAAGGCTTATATGAAAAACTCGAGGAAAAGGGTAATCGTATTGCCACTACAATAAGAAGTATATTTGGACAATCAGTATGGGTTAATCAGGTGGGCTCACTGTTGTCGGTATTCTTTACGGATGTGCCTGTAAAGGATTATGAATCAGCTCTTACAGCAGATACACAAAAATATGCAAGGTATTTCAATGCAATGTTGGATAATGGCATTTACCTTGCACCCTCACAGTTCGAGGCTATGTTTGTGTCAGCTGCACATAGTGATGATGATATTGAAAAGACAATTGATGCACTAAAGGTTGTAAGTAAACAGATATGATATAAAAAAGCAACAAGATGGATAATTCCTTACTGGCTGTAAGGGACATTAACCATAACTATATTGTAGTAGAAATGGGGGACAGCATATGTCCATAAAGAAGATTGCAGAAAAAACCGGAGTTTCTCCTGCTACTGTATCAAGGGTTTTAAATAATCCGGATTACAGATGCTCAAAGGAAGGACTTAGAGATAAGATATGGAAGGCCGCTATAGAGCTTAACTATACACCCAATGTAGCGGCAAGAAATCTTAAGCTAGGATTAGATAACGAAGAGAGCAAGATGTTATATATTAATGTATTGATGACAAGAGCTGATTCTAATAAGACTGATCCGTTCTTCACAGAGATATTACGTGTTATAGAGTCTGAAATACATAGGAATGGATGCATATTGTCAAATCTTTGGTATAGGTCGTTATTTTCTAATGATATAAGATGTGAATCAGAAAATATAGCTCGTGTTATTGAAGAAATGAACAAGGAGACAGCAGGTAAGTCGGATGGTTTAATTATCGTTGGTCGTTGTAATAAGAATGCCATTGCCTTGTTTCGCAAAATATTTGGGAATGTAATTATTATCAACAGAAATTCAGCTGAATATCCTGTTGACGAAGTGCTGTGTGACGGAAGAAAGATTGCAGAGACGGCGGTAGATTATCTATATTCTCTGGGACATAGAAAGATAGGTTATGTCGGTGTTTGTAAAAATGAAGTACGGTATCATGGATATTTGAATGCCTTAAACAGACGTGGTCTTGAATTAATGCCGGAATATGTTATTGCTACAAGGCAGACGGAAACAGATGGATATGAGAGCATGGAAAAACTCTTACAATCGGATGACTGTCCGACAGGAATCTATTGCTCTAATGATATTACAGCAATAGGGATGCTTAAATGTCTTGCTAAGTACAAAAAGCATTATCCGCGTCCTTCTATCATTTCAAGTGATGATATAGATGAGGCTCAATTTTCAAAACCGATGCTTACAACGGTACGGGTTCCGCGTGATGAGATGGGAAGGTTGGCACTAATGACACTTTTAGATCGTATAAGAGGAGGTCATAACAGTGTGATACGTGTTGAAGTTGAGAGCAAACTTATGATACGTGAAAGCTGCTTTGACGTTTCGGAAAGTGTATGGAGTGATTATTGTATATAATTCAAGGGTTTAAAAGACTGAACACGTTTTCACAATGTGTTCGGTTTTTTTGTTTTAATTGGAAATGTTAGGAAAAAATGTGGTGAATATCAAAATGAAAATATCAGATTTTGGTTGTGCGTGAAAACGGTTACATGATTTTGAATTGAAAGTGAGTTGTTGAATCAGTAAGATTAGGCACAACAAACAGAGAACGGAGGGAACGTTGATATGATGAATATATATCTTTCCGCAGGAGGAATAGCATATTGTTGAAACTTTTTTTAGAGAAGATTGAAAGAAACAAAAGATTGAAAAAAATGAAATGAATAGAGAAAAGAGGAACTAAGGAATGGGAAGATTATTTACTTCAGAATCAGTTACAGAGGGACATCCCGATAAAATAGCAGATCAGATTTCAGATGCAATATTAGATGCACTTATTGAGCAGGATCCGGATTCGAGAGTTGCAGCGGAGACAACAGTTGCTACAGGACTTGCACTTATAGTTGGAGAGATAACAACTAACGCATACGTTGATATTGCCAAAGTTGCAAGAGATACAATTAAGGAAATCGGTTATGTCAATAACGTAGATGGTTACAACGCGGATTCAATTGCTGTACTAACTTCAATTGATGAGCAGTCAGCAGATATTGCACTTGGTGTTGATAAAGCTTATGAGTCAAAACAGGAAGGTGAGACAAAAGATTTCGGAACAGGTGCAGGAGACCAGGGTATCATTTTTGGATATGCTACTAACGAGACACCTGAGTATCTGCCACCTGCAATATCATTTGCACACAGACTGACAAGACAGCTTGCAAAGGTGAGAAAAGACGGAACATTAGATTATCTTAGACCGGATGGAAAGAGTCAGGTCACAGTAGAGTTTGATGATAATGACAATGTTAAGAGAATACATACGATAGTTATCTCGACACAGCATGCAGAAGAAATAACTTTAGAGCAGATAAGAGAAGATGTTATTGAAAAGGTTATCAAGCCTGTGATTCCAAATGAATTACTTGATGATGATACTATCTACTATGTTAATCCGACCGGAAGATTTGTTATCGGTGGACCACAGGGAGATGCGGGACTTACAGGAAGAAAGATTATTGTGGATACCTACGGTGGAACAGGACGTCACGGAGGCGGAGCTTTCTCAGGAAAGGATCCTACAAAGGTAGACCGTTCAGCAGCATACGCCGCAAGATGGGTGGCGAAGAACCTTGTAGCTGCCGGTGTTGCTAAGAAGGCAGAGGTTGAATTTGCATATGCAATTGGTGTTGCTAAGCCTGTATCGGTAGCTGTTGAGACATTCGGAACAGGAAGTGTATCTGATGAAAAAATCGTTGAGATTATAGACAATGTATTTGATTTAAGACCTGCAGCAATTATTGATGCACTTGATCTTAAGAGACCGATTTATAAACAGACAGCAGCATATGGTCATTTTGGAAGAACGGATATTGAACTTCCGTGGGAGAAACTTGATAAGGTTGAAGAGATAAAGAAGTATTTATAAGAGATAAGGATTGATGTTATGGCTAGAGATACAGAGTGGAGAAAAAAAGAATTGAGTTTTGAAGAGGTTGCGGCAAAGTTTCCTGACTTTCCCAAACTTCTAATACTAAAGATTGATGTTCAAAGGCGAGGTGTTATCTATACGGAAGCGGCTCAAGGAAAGATTAATCCGGATATTCATCAGGTTCAGAGTGATGGACAGCAAGGCTTTAGAATCGAACAGAGATATTTTCCGGAGGGACTAATACTAAAAGACGGTTCGTATCTTATTGTTTCTTATGATTATGATTTTGAAAATCAGAAGAGAGATCCGTATGTAGTTGATGTTATCGACGATAAAATCTGGATTACGGATGAAGGTAAACCACTTGCGGAGGTGACGTATTTTACAAAGCCTGATTATTATAATCTTAAGGCATCAAATGGTGAGCCATTTACCAAATATATATCTTCGCGTCCACAGCGTATAGATGTAATACTTAACCAATACTGTCATTTCTGGGATAGGCAGGGTGGTGGCTGTAAGTACTGTCCACTAACGCCTAACTATCTAAAACAAAAACTTCAAGAAGAACGCAATAACATCAAATATGTTGTAGAAGCTGTAAGTGAAGCATTGAAACAGGAGGGACGTTTCTCAGGATTCATGTTTACGGGAGGTTCGATTCTTTCAGGAAAGAATGTGCTTGATGACGAGCTTGAAGCATATATAGAACTTATTAAAGCTATCGGAGAGCTTTTTGAGGATGGGAAGAAATTCCCCAGTCAGCTTATAAGTTCAGCCTTCGATGAGAAACAGTTAGAACGTCTTGTAACAGAGACAAAGCTTATGCATTACACGACAGATATAGAGGTTCTTGATAGAGAGAAATTTGCATGGATCTGTGAAGGAAAGAATCATTATATCGGTTATGACGAGTGGAAGAGAAGATTGATTGCTTCAATAGATTACTTTGGAAAAGGAAATGTATCTTCCGGAATGGTTCTTGGTGTTGAATTAGCAACTCCGAACGGCTTCAATTCAGAGGAAGAGGCTTACAAAAAGATTGTTGAGGAAGCAGAAACTATAGTAGAGCATGGTATATCACTTGCAGCAAATGTGTGGAGACCGGCTCCGGGTTCTATATTCCAGAATCAGTTCAATCCGTCTTTGGAATACTTTGTAAAGGTTTATAACGCATTTGATAAACTTCATCATAAGTATGGAGTCGGAAGGTATACAGATGACTACAGACGATGCGGGATGCATCCGGGACTTGATTTACTAAGAGTGTAGGAGGGTATAGAGATGAGTGTTATAAAAGATAATTTAAAAAAGGACATCAATGCACCCGATACTCTTAAGTCGGTAACAGCAGTGCTTAAATCAGGAGTTCCTCATACAGTATACAAAGGATCTCTACATGTCAATGATGAGGGTGATATCGTTTTTTATGATATTCTTGAATCTTCAAAGATAAATGAGGCACTGGTTTATTCTATATGGTTCGAAAAATTAATCACGGTTAATATTCTGACGGAGGATAGAAGAAGCTTTGAAATAATAGGCAGAGTCAAAGAAAGCATAACGCAAGGAAGGAAATTCGAAGAAGTTTATAAAAAGTTAAAGCAGGATCGTGATAATGACTTAAATGCCATTTGGGTTATAGAACCTATAGATGTAAGAAATGAGAGTTTTGCATATAGAAAATCGGAACAGGAGCGTATTTATCCGTTTCTGAAACATTTAGACAGAGCAGTAAAATAACAATAAAGAGGAGAAAAGGATTATGAAGAATTTGAAAAAGTATTTATCGATATTAGTAGTAGCAACATTGTTAGTAGGGAGTCTTACAGCATGTGGTCAGAGTAAATCTTCGGCAGCAACAATGGAAGCAAAAAAATCATCCAATGACGATTCGGTCGATGTAAGAATTTCTTATTGGGAATACAACATTCAGGGAACTTTATTTGATGCGGCAAAAGAGTTTGGAATCTGGGATGAAGTTACCTCTAAACTTGGAGATAATGTGAATTTTGAACTTATTGCATTTGAAAATGGACCGGTTGCTAACGAAGCAATTACAGCAGGAGAACTTGATGTAGAACTGTCACTTGGAGACCAGCCGTTTATTACAGGAAATGCTAATGGAGTTAATACAAGTGTTCTTTCTACAACCGTTAAGCAGGAGGAATCATACATAACTATAGTAGCTGCTGATTCTGATATCAATTCACATGCAGACCTTAAGGGGAAGAATATAGGTGTAGGTATAGGAACATTTTCACACAAGTCATTTATAGGAATACTTGATGATAATGGAATTGATGTTTCCGAAGTTGAATTTTCAAATCTCGGTGATGCAGCATACGGTGAAGCATTGGCTGCTATTGATAAAGGAGAGCTTGATGCATACTTTGGACCTTGGAACTCGCTTGTAGATGCACTTGAATCAGGAAAATACAAACAGATTGGTGATAGTACAGGACATCCGCTTACTACTTATCTTGTGGCAACCAATGATTTTATAGAGAAAAATCCGGAGATTACACAGGCTCTTGTGGAGATCTTATACAAGACGGTTGATTATATTAATAATAATAAGGATGAGGCAGTAGCTTATTTTTCAAAGAGACTTGATTGGGACAGTAAAATTGTATCACAGTTCATTGATAAGATTCAGATTGTAGCTGATCTTACAGATGAGGACAGGGCTTCTATCGAGGCAACACAGAATTTTTTGCTTGATCAGGAGATTCTTGATGAAGAGGTTGAAGGACTTATTGATAAGCACACTAATTCAACGTTTATTGATACAGTGAAAAAATAAATACAAATAGAGGTGATTCGTAATGGCTTTAGAGATAGGCAAGGAATTAAAAGACATTATTCTTAATGAGACATCTCTTAAAATTATCGCTACCATCTCTCCGGAAGGAGAGGTGCACTCAGCGGTAAAACAGTCTTTAACGGTAGATGAAGAAGGACGGTTAATTTATTTGGAATTTTTCGAGAAGTCCCAGACTAATGTGAATATGGTATACAGCATATGGTATGACAAGAAGATTTCAATTACGATTGTTGGATCTGACAAGAGAAGCTTTGTGATTAAAGGTAAACCTGTAAGAACAAGAGTTTTCGGAAAAGAATATGAGAAATACTATCGATTAGCAGAAGAGAGGAATAAAGATAACGATCTGGTTGCTGTATATTACATTGAACCGGAAGAGGTATATGAGCAGACTTATAAATATCAACAGAGTCAGCATAAGGAGAAATACCCATTATATGTTCATTTGGATAAATATGCATAAGGAGTGACTATGAAATCAAAGAAGAAAAGTTTAATACCGGACAATAGAATAACAGCATTTATTATCTCTGTAATCCTGCCAGTATTAATCATAGTTTTGTGGGTGGTTGGAAGTAATAACTCATGGTTTAACCAGTCAATTGTTCCGACTCCTCATAAGATTAATATTCAGTTTGCTAAGGTTATAGAAGACGGGAGTCTTATGGGTCATATACTGGTAAGCTTTAAACGTGTTTTACATGGTTATATAATCGGAGCTTTGACAGGAATTCTTCTGGGGATTTTGATAGGTCTTTACTCTAAGCTTAATCAGGCGTTCATACTTTTGATAGGAATATTAAGACCTATCCCTCCGATAGCATGTATTCCGCTTTTCATACTTGCACTAGGTATAGGAGAGGATTCAAAGATTGCACTGATATTTGTTGGAGCTTTCTGGCCATGTCTGTTAAATACCATTACCGGTATTTCGCAGGCGGATAAGAAGCTTGTCGAGGTCGCAAAAATATTTGGAAAAAGTAAGCCTGTAATACTGAAGGATGTAATTATTCCGTCAGCATTACCTTCAATATTTACCGGACTTAGACTTGGTATAAGTACAGCCTGGTCATGTGTTGTGGCAGCTGAAATGATAGCATCTACGGTTGGTGTAGGATATTTGATCATGTATGCCAGAGAAATGTCGAAGCCG
>OMSZ01000014.1 GCA_900313855.1 uncultured Eubacteriales bacterium | reverse complement strand
GAAAATTCCATAGATCCGGAATATGCAGAACCATTGATCGGTCTGCGCTTCTCATAATGATCAAATCTGGCTCCGATCCCTCTGGCCTTATCGATTCCATATATCATATCGATAATAAAATCCTTGGTCGTTGTCTTACCGGCCTCATTAGATCCGTAAATGATGTTAACGCCGGGGGTAAGTGCGATATCCTTGTCATGAAACTTACCAAAATCCTGTAAATGCAGCTTATTAATTCTCATTTCATTCTCCATTCTGCCTTTAGTATAAATGGCTTGAACAACAGCGCTTAACGGCTTTATGATTTCAACAGAACATCAAGTCCGTAGTTAACTGCCTTTTTGTATATCTCATCATTATAATAATTATCAGATAACTGATTAACGAATTTGCCTATAAGATTATCCTGATTCTCCTGATATATCTGGTTAATGTCGTATTCATCACGACTATCCTCAGTAACCACCTCATAGATATTATATCTGTTAACCAATCCGGTAAAATCAAATACATCGTGATTGTGATTATGTCCCTTAACAAGGATTCGATAGATATTATTCTCCCCAAGATTTCTTATCTGTCTGTCAACCAAATCCATTATCATCGCAGGTGAATGATCCGGCTTGATATTGATAAGTAGATTCATATATGTACGCTTTGCAACAGGCACGAACCTGGTCTTAACGATTCCGTCTGTAACCTCTCCGTAGATATATCCCCTTGCGCCTGTATCGGTATAATCTATCGGTTCAAGACTTCCGCACATTATAACCTGATTCTCCTTGATGATCTCAGGCTTATGAATATGTCCTAACGCAATATAATCGAAATTGGTCTCTCTTAGTGTTTTCTTAGAAAACGGTAAATGATTGGCATCTCCTCCATGGACTAAGAGAATATTAAATGCTCCCTGCTTTGCAGGCTTAATGTGATCGATGATATCTTCTTTGTTTTCTTTGCTGTTATAAGAAAATCCCGTAACACAGGTATTAATGTCCTTCATATATACATTACTGATCTTTTCAGCAGACAGACATATTGTTTTGGATGAAAACTGATAATTTGCCATCGGACTATCCGGTCTCATGTAATCATGATTACCGGCGATTATTATCGTCTTGGTATTAGTAAGCTTAGACAACATATAATCAACATCTCTAAGCATTCCCTCCGACGGCGGCATATGAAAAAGATCCCCCGCTATCAGTAAAAGATCAACCTTTGCTGCCTCAGCATCTTCTATCACTTTAACAAATGTTTCTTTTATCTCCTGCTCTCTGGCCTCGCTCCATGGTTTCCCTTTGTCAGGCTGTATTCCCAGATGAGCATCTGCCATATGAATAAATTTCATGTCTGCACCTGCCTCTTTCTTATAATCTCAACAACATTCACAACACGCCACAAAGTCATATAGCCTTTTTTCTTTACCAAAGACCATACGACCCCTTATAAAATAGCCTTATCTATTATAGTAGATTTTACCAATAAAGGCAAATAATTTTATTATTTTTATTCTAAAATAAGCTTTATATTTCCAGCTTATATATTTAACAGTTTAATAAGCTCCTTCATCTGAGCATCAGTAAGATGAGCTCCCGTTATAAGTGTGGCTAACGCATGAGCCTGATTGCCCGCAAAATAGCTGTCCGCAAAATGTCTGCTCTTTGCCTTCAAACATTCTTCCTTTGTCTTAACCGCATAATAATGATAGATCCTTGAATCTCTCTCATCAACTGTATAATCAAGAATCTGTTTCTGACACAGACGATTGATAAGCACCCTTATCGTCTTTGGCGATAAGCTCTTGTCTCCCTGCTCCATCTCTTTGATTATTTCCTGTGAAGTCAGGCTTTCATTACTCGCCCATACGATCTCCATAACCTGCCATTCTGTTTCGCTTGGTGTCTGTTGCTGTTCCATCTTCAATCTCCTTATTATTATATAAGTCACTATTGTTTTATATCATGAAATATGTGCTCCATTACTTCGTAATTCCCGAAACCCTACATACATTCGAAATCCGGTGATTTTCAAAGAAAACCGCTACTTCCTCATGTTTGGACTTTTGACATTTATATCATATTATCACATGTTACTACTGTTAGGCAAACATAAATTAAGATTTATTATTTAACGGTTACTATTCCGAAAAGCACAAAAAATAAGAAAAACGTTGCAATCCCGAAAAAAAGAATATATAATAGGAATGTTTTGAGTCAAACAACAAAAAATCATATGAAAAAGGGAGTATAGTCATGGGAAAAACAGAAACAAACTCATCCGGATGGCGCAGCAACAAATGGATTCGCGCGGCAATTCCGGCATTGCTGCTTCACTGCAGTATCGGTACTGTATATTGTTGGTCGATCTTTTCTCAGGAGATCGCTGACTACATTGGATTTTCAAAGGGTGCTACCGAGTGGGCATTTTCTTTTGCAATCTTCTTCCTTGGTATGTCAGCTGCATTCCTTGGAAATGTTGTTGAGAAGGATATCCACAAATCTTCTCTTATTGCAACCATCTGCTTTTCAGCAGGTATGGCGCTTACCGGCTTCTTCATCTATTACGGTGGACAGCATCAGGGTAATGTAGTATCCCTTGTAGGTATATATTTAAGCTACGGTTTCATAATGGGTGTAGGTCTTGGTACCGGATATCTTTCACCGGTTAAGACTTTGATGCTCTGGTTCCAGGATCGTAAGGGTCTTGCTACCGGTCTTGCCGTTGCAGGCTTTGGTGCCGCTAAGGCTATCGCATCACCTATCATGCAGAGTATGCTTGAGAACTTAGGTGACGGTGGAATCTATAAGATGTTCTGGATCCTTGCAGGTGTATATTTCTGTATGATGTTTGTAGGTCACCTTCTTCTTAAAAAGCCGGACGGATGGCACGAGCCTTCAGGCAAGGAAGATAAGCCTTCTATCATGGCAGTTCTTAAGACCAAGCCTATGACAAACTATATCGGCATCTGGCTTATGTTCTACATCAACATCACTTGCGGTCTTGCTCTTATCTCTCAGGAGAAAATGATCGTTAAATGTATCGGTCTTGCTGCATCAGCAGGTATCATTTCAACTATATCAGCTATCTTCAATGCAGGCGGACGTCTTGGTTTCTCTGCATGGGCTGACACAATGAAGGATCGTAACACTATCTACAAATTGATATTTATTCTTTCAATCGCCTTTACAGCTCTTGTAATGATCACACAGGGTATCAAGACAGGCGAGGGCAACGGATTACTTATCTTCCTCGTACTTGCACTTATCTTCATTGTAAATGCAGGCTACGGCGGCGGTTTCTCCAACGTGCCTACTCTTCTTTCCGATCATTACGGAATGGGAAGCATCAGTGCAATTCACGGTATAACACTTTCAGCATGGGCATTTGCAGGACTTACCGGTAATCAGGTTGCAACCTATATCGTTAATCATTCAGGCGAGTGGATCGAGCACGGAACAGATGCAGCCGGTAATATCATCAAGGTTAATCCGGTCGGATATCAGAATGTATTGTTCTTCACTATCGCACTCTACATCATTGCTTTGATCCTTTGTCTTACACTTGTAAGACCTACAGACAAAGCTCTTGAAGCTAAAGCTGCAAAGAAGGCTGCTAAATAATTCTTGTAAGATTAAATCAAAGGCACGGATCAATTTAATCCGTGCCTTTATTATTATCCATTTATCTTACTAATTTAACTTATTAATTCATCTTATCAATTCATTAAACTTAGGTTTATCAATCAAAGCCCCGATCAACTAATAAGTTGTGGCATCTCCATCTGAAATATACTAATATCAAAGCTTATGAACCACCCTGATGTCTTTATCGATCAACTCTTCAAAACGTTCCCCGTAAGCTTTTTCTCCTACAATTGTTCCATAGTGGATCGGTATTACAACATCCGGCTTCAATATATTAGTAAATGCCGCCGCTTCCTTATAATTCATAGTATAAGTTCCGCCTATCGGGATAAATTCCACATCACACTTTATATCTTCATTTTCCTTAAGTGCATCAGTATCTCCTGCGATATAGAACCTCGTATCATCAAGAGAAACCACATAGCCGCACCATTTCTGCATCTTAGGATGAAACGGTTTAACTTTATTATATGCAGGAACCGCCTCAACATTAACAGTATTGCCCTTGCGATCAGTTATCTTCTTATTCTCGCCGGGCTTTATAGCTATTATTCTATCCTCAGATACACCTGTATCCTTTAGCTCCTTTAATATCTTCCACGGAACTACAAACAATGCATTTCCACTTGCAACCTTATCTATATCCTCCGGAGAAAAATGATCATAATGCCCGTGAGTAAAGAAAACTATGTCCGCATCCAATTCCGAAGTCTCAATATGAAACGGATCAAAATACAAAACACTACTCCCTGCAATCCTTATACTGCTCTGCTCATTTACTGTAATTAAATCTACATCCGGCATTTCATTATCACCCCTTTGCTCATTATTTCGTTATTCCACATCTTGAACAATACTTAATTGGAAGACCATCCAGTCCGGTTGCCTGCTCCGCATTAACCCAGTTATGTCCCAATGCATTAATTTTAGCAGTCTCCGTCTCACCACACTTTGAACAGGTACGTTTCTTTGTCCCTGTCGTGGTACAGGTTGCCGCCTTTGTAGTTGTCCAACCACCCCAGACATGACCGGTTGCCGCTATAGTTTCCTTGTCTACCACCTCTCCGCATGAGGTACATTTCTTTTG
>OMSZ01000327.1 GCA_900313855.1 uncultured Eubacteriales bacterium | reverse complement strand
TAAGGATCTGTGTTCCGGCACCGACTATCTGGAATATAATATCAACAGTTCCCTTCTCCCTGTCATAACCGGCAATTGTTAACGGGATTCTCTCACTGTCTTCTTTGGCACGAAAGATAATGAACTGCCCGGCTTTTGCTTTTCTTGCAACTAAGGGTGCCTCCACCGACATGAAGGTAACAGTTGGATTAAGTTCCTTTTTCTTAACAATCTTATACATATTGATACCTCTTTCTCATGTTTCTTGTAATAACTTTCATATTATAATATTTTTATCCTGATATGAAAAGTATTTTTTAATAATATTTGCTATTCTTATAATTATAATTGCTGTTTGACGATAGATAATCTGCGTTAAAATGCATCAGATCATGATCAAGCCTGTAAAAACCATACTTAGCAAAGGTATTTTCGACCACACCGTTTCTTGGGAATGAATACGGGTTGCTTTTCGTGTTATCTGTAGTTTTGTTGTCTGTATTGTAATTGGTATTAACGGTAGTTTGCTCATTTTATCATAGCAGCAATCATTTCTCAATTAAAAGCTTTAATTATCAATATCATTATAATTACTGCTCTTTATCTCTATAAATAATTTATTAGGAAGACATACTATTGTTTCATGATCCTTATTTATAGGTTTATGATCAACACATATCTGATTCTTACAATCCGCTTCTTTAACAAATACGCTTTTATTTTTAATAATGACAAGATTATATCCACCGTTTTCATTTCTAATCTTGATCTCCCGGTCTTTATTAAGTGAATAGATCTTTGTGCTGTCATTAGAAGTTATAAGCACTTCATTTCCTTCCTTTTTTTGCATAATGAATAATACGGCGAGCCCTGCAATCAACAGTACCGCCGCAATTATTATAAGATCACCTATTTTTAATTGTAGTGAATTATCACTTTGCAATTTCATAGTCCTTAGCCTTGATAATAAAACGTTTTTTCAATCCTTTTGAAAGATGTATTTTCTTATCCGATGTCACAAATACTGCATCAGCGCCCTTACTCTCTGCATATCTCATTCCATCCTCAAGTCCCATAACAAAACAAGCAGTTGACATTGCATCCGAAGTCAATCCATTATCTGTTGCAATTGTTACGGATATAAGACCATTATCAGCCGGATAACCTGTTTTCGGATCGAGTATATGATGATATCTCTTTCCGTCAACTTCAAAGAATTTCTCATAATCACCGGAGGTTGATATAAATGTTCCTCCACCTACTTCTATAGCACCGATCGCATCTCCGGTAGCTCCTCTTGGATCCTGGATACCAACTCGCCATATATCATCAGCACCCTTTGATCCGTAAGTAAGTATCGTTCCTCCTATGGAAATGATAGCACCGGGAACATCATTATCAGATAATACCTTATAAACCTTATCAGCAGCAATTCCTTTTCCGGATGCGCCGAAATCTATTGCCATATTACCGGCATTAAGTGTTAAACCTTCATCGGTCACTTCCATCTCTTTATAATCTATACGGGCAAGCCGGTCTTTAATATCCTTATCTGAGGGTACTTTATTATTGCCATCCTCTATTCCCCATAACCGCGTTAACGGTAGAATACACGGACAAAAAGCCCCATCTGTCTCTTTGCATATCTCCATCTCTTTCTTAAGATAACTGATTATTTCAGGATCAAAGTTGTAAATACCACCCGTAGCATAATTCCGATTAAAAAAAGCTACCTCTGAATCTTCATTACGATATGAAAGCTTTTCATCAATCTCTCTTAAGGTTTTATCAATCTCTGCATCAATCTGATCACGCCGATCAACATCATTCATAAATATAGTTTTCTTAATCGCCGTGTTGAAAGCTATTCCGGAATAAGTTTTACTATCATAGGTTCCGATCTTAATATCTCTTGTCTTTATGGTAAAATAAACAAAGCCGGCAATGAAAGCTATAATAACGATTACATTGATAATACGTCTGTGTCTAGCAAGAAACCTCATCATATTCCAAACCTCTATCCGATCATAAATGATATTTCGGCTTTACAGGCAAGCTTACCGCCTACAGATGCTTTAACGGCTCCAACGCCTACAGGCCCCTTAACCTTGATTATCTCACACTCAAGGTCCAATCTGTCCCCGGGAACAACCTTCTGCTTGAACTTTGCTTCTTTAATCCCGGCAAAATATGCGGTCTTTCCCTTATTCTCAGGTAGTGAAAGTACACAAACAGCTCCAAGCTGAGCTAACGCTTCAATCTGCAAAACGCCGGGCATTACAGGTTCAGATGGAAAATGTCCTGCAAAGAACGGTTCATTATACGAAAGATTCTTATATCCCTTAATGCTTTTTCCCTCCTCCATCTCCGTTACTTTGTCAATCAAAAGAAATGGTTGTCTGTGAGGTATTATATCCATAATCTGCTTGATATCTAATTCCATATTATAGTTCCTTTCAAAAATTGCTTATGCCAAAAACTTACGTACAACAAGCGTTGCGTTATGTCCTCCAAATCCAAGAGAATTAGAAAGACAAACATCTACATCCGCTTTAATTCCATGATCTTTAACATAATTAAGTGTGAACTCCGGATCATCATCCACATTTTTAAGACCTACATTCTCATGTATGTATCCTTCCTCAATAGACTTGATACACGTGATAAGTTCGATTCCTCCGGCTGCTCCTAAGAGATGTCCAACCATTGATTTTGTAGAGCTTACAGGAATACTATCAGCAACCTCGCCCATAGCAACCTTAATGGCTCTGGTTTCAAAAAGGTCATTGTGATGTGTTGATGTTCCATGCGCATTAATGTAAGATACCTCGGCCGGGGTTACTCCTGCATCCTTCATAGCTTTGATCATTGCCGTTGCTGCTCCCATTCCATCCTCAGAAGGCGAAGTGATATGATATGCATCAGAGGTTGAACCATATCCCACAATCTCCGCTAATATCTTAGCTCCACGAGCCTTTGCGTGTTCAAGTTCCTCAAGAACCATAACACCTGCACCCTCGCCTAAAACAAATCCTGCTCTGTCTTTATCAAATGGAATTGATGCACGGGTCGGATCCTCTGTTGTATTAAGCGCTGTTAACGCTGCAAAGCCACCAATACCAACCGGACAAACTGCCGCTTCAGTTCCTCCTGCCAGCATTACATCAGCATCACCGTATTGAATTGTTCTGAATGCCTCACCTATATTATGAGTTCCACTTGCACATGCTGTAACAACATTTATAGATTTTCCTTTAAGTCCAAACATTATAGACACATTACCTGATGCCATATTGGAAATCATCATAGGCACCATAAGTGGCTCAACACGTGAAGGACCCTTTGTAAGAATACGCTCTTTATTTCTTTCAACAGTCTGGAGACTACCTGTACCCGAACCAATAGCAGTTCCAACCATATACGGATCTTCTTTTTCCATATCAAGACCCGCCTGCTCAATCGCTTCCTTTGCCGCAGCAACAGCAAACTGCGAAAATCTCTCCATTCTCTTTGCAGTTTTAGGATCCATATAATCCTTGGCATTGAAATCCTTTACCTCTGCCGCAAGTTTAGCCTTATATTCCGAAGCATCAAACTGGGTTATAGGTCCTATACCAACCTTGCTTGCCTTAACACTGCTCCAGAATTCATCAACATTTAATCCGATAGGGGTAATAGCTCCCATACCTGTTACAACTACTCGTCTCATATTTTCAATCTCTCTTCCATTTTATTGTATATTTCAAAACATTTTAACCACATCTGATATCTTTACTTTGACAAACTAAAACTTTGTAATACCAGATATTTTATACGCTCATTCCACCATCAACACATATTACCTGCCCGGTAATATATGAAGCTTTGTCAGATGCAAGGAATGCTATAGTTTCAGCAACATCCTTAACATCACCAAGACGTTTCATGGCAATCTTATCGGCGATAGCAGCCTTGGCATCATCAGGGATCGCATCTGTCATCTCCGTAACGATAAAACCCGGCGCAACAGCATTGACCGTAATTCCCCTTGAGCCTAATTCCTTGGCAACAGACTTGGTAATTCCGATAACACCTGCCTTTGATGCAGAATAATTGACCTGTCCGCCATTGCCATATACGCCTACAACACTGGAAAGATTGATTATATGTCCTTCCTTTTGCTTTAACATCTGTCTTGATATGTGCTTGATACAGTTAAATGTTCCCTTAAGATTTGTATCAAGAACCGCGTCATAATCCTCTTCTGACATCTTCATAAGAAGTCCGTCTCTTGTTATTCCGGCATTGTTAACAAGAATATGAATACCGCCATATTCCTTGACAATGTCCTTCATCATTGTCTCTACTGCTGCATAATCAGCAACCTCACATTGATAAACGGATGCCTTGCCGCCGTTATTCTCTATCTCTGCAACGACCTCTTTTGCCTTAGCCTCATTACCGTTGTAATTGACGATAACTGTCGCACCATAGCCTGCAAGGGTAATCGCCGTTGCTCTTCCGATTCCACGGCTTGCTCCCGTCACAAGCGCTACTTTTCCCTCTAACATTTTATCTCCTTTTCATAATGAAATACCCTTAAGTTTTTCAAGATCCTCATACTTGTCAATATTGATAATCGTTACTTTCTTATCATGCTCCTTGGCAATCTTCTTGACAAATGAAGAAAGTGTCTTGCCCGGACCTATCTCGATAAATGTTGTAACATTGTCATCAAGCATTGCCTCAACACACTGGATCCATTTAACAGAATTAGAAACCTGATCAGCAAGAAGCTTTTTAACTTCATTCTTATCTTTAACAAAATCACCTGTTACATTGGTAACGTATGGAACAGCTATATCGTGTATCTCAACCGCCTCTAATTCATCGGCAAGCTTATCCCCTGCGCCTTTAAGCATTGGTGAGTGGAAAGGACCGCTTACATTTAACGGAATACAGCGCTTGGCTCCTGCCTCCTTAAGAAGCTCACATGCCTTGTCAACAGCTTCCTTCTGTCCGGAAATTGCAATCTGACCCGGACAGTTGTAATTGGCAATTCCTACAATTCCATCAACCTTATCACAGATTTCCTTTATCTTATCTGCATCCATTGCAATGATAGCAGCCATACCGCCCTGTCCTACCGGCACCTCATCCTGCATATATATACCACGCTTTCTGACAACCTTTGCACAATCCTCAAAATCCATTACACCTGATGCTACAAGCGCAGAATATTCTCCAAGTGAAAGACCACCCGTAACATCAGCCTTAATACCCATATCCTCAACGGATTTTAACATTGCTATCTCTGTTGTGAGCATAGCTATCTGGGTATATTCCGTAATGTTAATATTGTCATTTTCTTCAAAACATAATGCGCAAAGATCAAGTCCTGTTGCACTTGAAGCCTTTTCAAATATCTCCTTAGCCTTCGGGTTATTATCATAAAATTCCTTACCCATTCCGACATACTGGGCACCCTGTCCCGGGAACATAAATGCTGTCTTTCCTGCTTTCATACTATTAGACTCCTTATTAGCTGTCTCATTTTTATCCGCAGATAAAATCTCATCCTTTTTCTTTGTAAACATACCTATCTTGTTCTCAATAGTCTGAGCGATACCCATATCGGATACCTTCTTCTCGATCGTCTGGGCAATCCCCATATCGGATACCTTCTTCTCAATAGTCTGAACTATTCCAATATCTGAAACCGTATTCTCCTCGACCTCAACCTTAACGCCTTCAAACTCATCTTCTTCAATTGTTTCAGGAGTATCCATACCC
>OMSZ01000410.1 GCA_900313855.1 uncultured Eubacteriales bacterium | reverse complement strand
GGATGTTATGGAAAATCTATAACTGATCCGTGTCTTGGTTGGGAAAAATCCGAAAGACTATTGCTTGAAATGGCAGAATTACTATGATAATATCCTATAGTTAAACTTTAATGGAATAGGAAGTTGTATAGAGATTTCAGAAAGAATTCTATGGGATTAATCCTAGTAATTCTGGATTAATGATAAAAAGTTCTTGAACTGATCATAGCATTGTGCTATAATACCACTCGTTGACTTATGCAAAGTAAGAAAATGAGTGGTTTTTTAATGTATTAATGCGTTATAGGATCATTTACTTAACAAGTGCATAACTCAAACAATAATATTATACACAGCGGCGGATTCTTGAATGGTTGCAGGTTTATGATCATGGACGCGAGTCATAGATCTGTTTTTGAGTATTGAAACCGTTGGAAGTAGTAAACCAGGAGGTACAATTATGAGCGTTATTTCAATGAAGCAGTTGCTCGAGGCAGGTGTACATTTCGGACACCAGACAAGAAGATGGAACCCTAAGATGGCTGAGTACATTTATACTGAGCGTAACGGTATCTACATCATCGACTTACAGAAGTCTGTAGGTAAAGTAGATGAGGCTTATGAGGCAGTTAAGAAATGTGCTATGGAAGGTGGAAAGATCCTTTTTGTTGGTACTAAGAAGCAGGCTCAGGATTCTGTTAAGAGTGAAGCTTTAAGATGTGGTATGTACTTTGTAAATGAGAGATGGTTAGGTGGTATGCTTACAAACTGGTCTACCATTGAGACTCGCATTGCCACACTTAAGAAGTATGAGCAGATGGAAGAGGATGGAATTTTTGAAGTTCTTCCTAAGAAAGAAGTTATCAAGATCCGCAAAGAGATGGATCAGCTTACAAAGAATCTCGGCGGTATCAAGGATATGGGTGGAGCACCTGACATGATCTTTGTTGTTGATCCACGTAAAGAGAGAATCTGTATTCAGGAGGCACATTCACTTGGAATTCCTCTTGTAGGTATCGCAGATACTAACTGTGATCCAGAAGAGCTTGATTATGTTATTCCGGGTAATGATGATGCTATCCGTGCCGTTAAGCTTATCGTTTCTAAGATGGCTGATGCTGTTATCGAAGGTAATCAGGGTGTTGACGCAGGTTATGATGATGCTGATGCAGAGGATTATGATGATGCAGTAGAAGAGGCAGATGCTGAATAATTAGGAATATATGAATAGAAAGGTTGCGGGATGATATGTTCCGCAACCATTTATAAAAATTGAAGATGGAGGTAATTAAAATGGCTATTACAGCAAGTATGGTTAAAGATTTAAGAGAACAGACCGGTGCAGGTATGATGGACTGTAAGAAGGCTCTTACAGAGACTGACGGTGATTTTGATAAGGCAATAGAGTTTCTTCGTGAGAAGGGACTTGCTACAGCTCAGAAGAAGGCAGGAAGAATTGCTGCTGAGGGTATTGTTGCAACAACGATTAAGGATGATGATAAGACAGCTGCAATCGTAGAGGTTAATGCTGAGACAGATTTCGTTGCTAAGAATGAAGTGTTCCAGACATATGTTAAAGAGGTTGTAGAGCAGATTTCAAATTCTGATGCTGCTGATGTTGAGGCTTTCAAGGCTGAGGCATGGGCTCTTGATACATCAATGACTGTTGCTGATAAGCATGCTGCTATGATCGCTAAGATCGGTGAGAACATGAACATCAGAAGATTTGAGAAGATCGTTTCAACTGACGGTATCGTTGTTTCTTACATTCATGCAGGTGGAAAGATCGGTGTTTTGGTAGAAGCTGCTACAGATAACAATTCCGATGCGGTTAAGGAAGCTCTTAAGAACGTTGCAATGCAGATCGCTGCTCTTAATCCTAAGTATGTTTCAACCTCAGAGGTTCCTGATGATTACAAGGCTCATGAGAAAGAAATCCTTATGGCTCAGGCAAAGAATGATCCTAAGAATGCCAACAAGCCTGAGAACATCATCGAGAAGATGATCGAAGGACGTCTTAATAAAGAGCTTAAAGAAGTATGTCTTCTTGAGCAGGAGTATGTTAAGGCTGAGAATAAGGAGACAGTTGCAAAATATATTGAAGCTGTTTCAAAAGAGGTTGGATCTGCAATTACTCTTAAGAAATTCGTTAGATTCGAGACAGGCGAAGGTCTTGAGAAGAAGAATGAGGACTTTGCAGCAGAGGTTGCAGCTCAGATGAACGCATAAATCTAATATAACAAAAACAATATAGCAGATTATTAAAAACCCTCAAAGATTGTTTATTTAAGCAAACTTTGAGGGTTTTTGTTATGCTTTTTAATAATTTTAATATATCATAATTTATCAAATTTTATTATTTTATTGGGGGATTATATTGTAATAGACCTTTGTTAAATGTATATAATTAAATTAAGAATTCCTTGTGCAAAATATACTATTTACAAATTTCTAAATTTTGATATAATTAAAACATAAGTGAGAACGATTCCACAACTTATATTTAAGTAATTATTCTTATATTTTTTAATCTGATGTGAGAACGATTACATGAAACCATTTTAAGCATAGTTAAAGGAGGAGAAACTATGGATTACAAAAAATCAGCATTAGAAGTTCTTGAAAACATAGGCGGTAAAGATAATATAATTTCTGCTGCTCATTGTGCTACAAGACTTCGACTCGTAATTGCAGACAATTCGAAGTGCAGTAAGGAGGCCCTGGAGAATATTGACGGAGTTAAGGGTGTATTTGAGGCTTCCGGACAGCTCCAGATCATCTTTGGTACAGGTATTGTCAATAAGGTATATGAAGAGTTTATAGCAGCTGCCGGTATTACGGGTGCTACTAAGGAAGATGTTAAACAGGCTGCGGCAAGTAAGCAGAATGTATTTTTAAGAGCTATCAAGACCTTAGGTGATGTATTTGTTCCGATCATTCCTGCAATCGTTGCAAGTGGTCTTTTGATGGGACTTTTAGAGGGATTATCAAAGGTATTTCCTGCTATGGCTGAATCAGGAACCTATACGATCATTCATTTATTCTCTAATGCAGCATTTGTATTCCT
>OMSZ01000059.1 GCA_900313855.1 uncultured Eubacteriales bacterium | reverse complement strand
GCCGGAGCAGGGTCAGTCAAGTCGTCCGCAGGCACATATACAGCCTGAACGGAAGTGATTGAACCATTCTTAGTAGAGGTGATTCTCTCCTGCAAAGCACCCATCTCTGTCTGAAGTGTCGGCTGGTAACCAACGGCTGAAGGAACACGTCCAAGCAAAGCCGAAACCTCGGAACCTGCCTGAGTGAAACGGAAAATGTTATCGATGAACAACAGCACATCCTTACCACCCTGATCACGGAAATACTCTGCCATTGTAAGTCCCGTAAGACCAACTCTCATACGCGCTCCAGGCGGCTCATTCATCTGACCGAACACCATCGTTGTCTTATTGATAACGCCTGACTCTGTCATCTCGTTATACAGGTCATTACCCTCTCTTGTACGCTCACCAACACCGGTAAATACTGAATATCCACCGTGCTCAGTTGCGATGTTACGGATAAGCTCCTGAATAAGCACTGTCTTACCAACACCGGCACCACCGAAAAGTCCGATCTTACCACCCTTCTGATAAGGGCAAAGCAGATCTACGACCTTGATACCGGTCTCTAATATCTCTGTATCTGTTGCCTGCTCTGAGAATGCAGGAGCTTTTCTGTGAATAGGGAAAAACTCTTTACAATCCGGAGCCGGCTTGTTATCGATCGGCTGACCCAATACATTGAATATACGTCCAAGTGTATTCTCACCAACAGGTACCGTAATCGGACCGCCTGTAGCAACAGCCTCCATACCACGAACCAATCCATCGGTTGGTCCCATGGCAATACATTTAACTGTATCATCACCCAAATGCTGGGAAACCTCAACGGTTAACTGTCCACCATTATTAGTGTCAATAGTTATCGCATCATTGATCTCAGGAAGATTTCCTTCCGGGAACTTAATGTCTATAACCGCACCAATGATCTGGGTGATTTTACCGACATTTTTCTCTGCCATACGTTTTTTCTCCTTATTTTTTTCTATTTACAATAATGTCACGAATTGCTCCATTGCTACTTAATCCAGCAATTCTTTAAAGCTTCGTATTCCGCCTTATCATGCTTAATACTCAACTTTTTAGTCTCTCAAAGTCAAACTGCCCTTCCATTAAGCAAGCGGCATTTTGCCCTTGGGTCCGGACATTATTTAAGAAATTGCCTCCGCACCCGCAATGATCTCCGTAAGCTCCTGTGTAATGGAACCCTGACGGGCACGATTATATTTTAAGGTCAGATCTGCAATCATTTCATCCGCATTCTTCGTAGCGGAATCCATTGCCTGCATACGTGCACCATTTTCACTGGCTACCGCCTCAATAAATGCACCATATATGATATTGTTCATATATTTTGGAATTATCATGTCAAGCGCCTCTTCCTCCTCCGGCTCATAATTCATGAGCGTCAGACGATCGATATCCGCATCCTTCATGACTTCATCCACATCAATCGGTAATAATTTGACCAGCCTTGTCTCGTGAACCACGGTGTTCTTAAAATAAGTATAAGCAAGATAAATCTCACCGATATTACCCTGTTCATAAGACGATAATACATTCTTACCGATCGCTATTGCATCGGCGTATAATGGTTCGTTCATCACTTCAGAATAATCATGAACTATGTTAAAGCCTTTTCTTGAAAGACCATCCAAACCCTTTTTACCGACTGCATATATATCCGTATTCTCCGGCGTAAATGCTGCCGCAATCTCTTTCACAATATTGTTGTTGTAACCACCGGCAAGTCCTCTGTTAGAGGTAAGCGCGATAACAGCCTTTCTGTTAGATTCGCTCTTATTAAGATATCTGTGATTGACCGTTCCGGTTCTTGCCAAAATGGAACACATTGTCTCATACAACAACATGAAATACGGCTTATTGCTCTCTGCCCTGGCTTTGGCTTTCTGAAGCTTTACCGTCGATACCAGCTTCATCGCCTTTGTGATCTGACCGGTACTGGCAACGCTTTCTCTACGCCGCTTAATATCTCTCATCGATGCCAAGACATATCACCTCTTTCTTATATTAATCATCTCTGCAAACGCCATATAAACATACTTTCTATGACACTCATTTACTCAAAGCGTCCGTCATATCAGCGTTGCGCTTTGTAAGAAGTGATAGCCTCATTAAGCATTGTCTCGATCTCCTCGGTAAGCTTCTTCTCCTCACGTATCTTGTTAAATACCTCAGGATACTGTGCATCCACATAATCGAAAAGTCCTGCCTCAAAATCAAGTATCTGATCTACAGGTATGTCAAGAAGATATCTCTTCGTAGCCGCATAAATGATAACAACCTGTTTTTCGACTGCCATCGGCTTATACTGTGGCTGCTTTAAGATCTCCTTAATTCTCTCACCCTGTGCAAGACGTTCCTTTGTATCTGCATCAAGCTCTGAACCAAACTGCGAGAATGCTGCAAGCTCTCTATACTGTGCAAGCTCTGTACGAATAGGAGATGCAATTTTCTTCATCGCTCCGATCTGGGCAGCACCACCAACTCGGGATACTGAAAGACCGGCATTGATAGCAGGACGGAAACCTGAATTAAACATCTCTGTCTCTAAGTAGATCTGACCATCAGTAATGGAAATTACGTTAGTCGGAATATAAGCAGATACGTCTCCTGCCTGTGTCTCGATGATAGGAAGCGCTGTAAGCGAACCTCCACCCAACTCATCATTTAACTTAGCTGCACGCTCAAGCAGTCTTGAATGAAGGTAGAATACATCACCTGGATAAGCCTCACGTCCGGGCGGTCTTCTAAGCAGCAATGAAAGTGTACGGTAAGCCGTAGCATGCTTTGAAAGGTCGTCATAAATAACAAGTACGTCCTTGCCTTCCTCCATCCATTCCTCACCGATAGCACATCCTGCATACGGTGCGATATACTGTAACGGTGCAAGCTCTGATGCTGTAGAAGCAACTACTGTTGTATAATCCATAGCACCATATTCTGTAAGGGATTTAACAATGTTGGCAACTGTTGATGCCTTCTGTCCGATAGCAACATAGATACAGTTAACACCCTGTCCCTTCTGATTGATTATTGTATCAATGGCGATCGCCGTCTTACCTGTCTGACGGTCACCGATGATAAGCTCTCTCTGACCTCTTCCGATAGGAACCATGGCATCGATAGCCTTGATACCTGTCTGCAGCGGAGTATCTACGGATTTACGCGAGATAACACCGGAAGCCACTCTCTCGATAGGTCTTGACTTATCAGTCTTTATAGGTCCCTTGCCGTCGATCTGCTGTCCGAGTGAATTAACAACACGTCCAAGCATTGCATCACCAACCGGAACCTCAACGACACGACCTGTCGTTTTAACGGTATCTCCTTCGCTGATATTCTTATTAGCAGAAAGTAAAACCGCACCCACATTGTCTTCCTCAAGGTTCATGACCATTCCGTACACCTCACCCGGGAATTCAAGGAGCTCGCCCTGCATTGCCTTCTCAAGACCATGCACACGCGCGATACCATCTGCAACCTGTATAACTGTACCAACTTCGGAGGTTTCTAATTCCTTAGAATAATTCTTAATCTGTTCTTTTATAACAGAACTGATCTCTTCTGGTTTTAAATTCATAGGAAATCTCCTTCTTTTTATTGTTCTACAATTACTATGATCATTAGCTGATCAAATGCGGTCAATCATTCTCATGACCTCTTGTCCGCCGTCACTTTATCAAAGCAATGATTTGGACAGATTAGCAATCTGTGTTTTCAGACTGCTGTCTACAACGGTATCAGATATTCTGATGACCAAACCTCCTATAAGAGTCTTATCGACATCATAATTACCCTCAATCTCTTTATAGTCCGTTGTATCAAGAAGCTTCTTCTCAATCTTTTCTTTCTGTTCCTTAGATAATTCCACAGCGGAAGATATATGGGCTATTCCGATTCCCTTCTCCTCCTTGATGGCATTTATCACATAGTCAAGAACAGAAATGATCTCCTTCTGATGTCCTTTGTTGATCAGCATGGTAAGAAGACCCGTGATCTCATCTGCTATCTTACCCTTATAAATGCTTTCAACAACAGAAATCTTAGCTTCCTTCTCAATATTAGGATGAAGCAAAAGCTTCATTAACTCATCGTTTTCAAGAAACGTCTGCTTTACGAAAGTTACCTCTTCTAAGGTGGAGTCTAAAGTATTCGTTTCCATAGCTACCTCAAAAAGAGCACTTCCGTAGGTCGTGTTTACCTGCCTAGCCATGTACTACCACCCATTTCCTTTAAAGTATCCTCGATCAAAGCATCCTGCTTACTCTCATCAATCTGCTGCTCAATAATCTTAGCTGCCATTGCTGTCGCAACACGCACGATCTCTTTGCGCATGTCATCGGAAACCTTTTCCTTCTCAAGCTTGATCTCCTGATTGGCACGCTCTACAATTCTTGCAGCTTCAGCATTTGCCTCTTCAACAATCTGCGCTTCCTTCTTACGCCCGCGTTCTCTTGCACTTGCGAGAATTTCATCCTTCTCCTTGTCGATGGATTTCATCTTCTCGTCATATTCCGCCTTTAACGCTGCTGCATCTGCCTTGTCCTTTGTGGCAGATTCAATATCATTCTTAATCCTTTCGGTACGTCCTTCAAGAACCTTTCTGACCGGATCGAACAATATCTTAGAAAGCAGGAAGAAGAGGATAAATATTGCAATACCCTGAATTATAACATCATTTATAAGCTGCGGATCCAACTGTAAAATATGATCTCCATAGTTAGTAAGTGATGAAATCCATGAGCATCCAAGTCCTGATAATATATTCATCAAGAAATAATCCTCCTTGTTCTATATACTGTTCTTCGTGATTACAGTTTTAAGAATCTTGACAACATCGGATTACCATACATTAACAGTAAGGCAACAACCAAACCGTAAAGACCTGTTGTCTCTGCTACGGCCTGTCCGAGAAGCATTGTAGAAACAATGTCACCCTTTGCACCGGGATTACGTCCGACTGCTGCTGCACCCTGTCCTGCCGCAATACCCTGACCAATACCAGGTCCGATACCTGCGATCATTGCAAGACCTGCACCAATTGTAGAACATGCTAATATTAAACCTTCGTTAGTTATCTGATTCATAAAAATCATACCTCCATTTAATTATTGATAATTAATTATCCCCAATCTTATCACTAACAAATACCATTGTCAGCATTGAGAACACGTACGCCTGAATCGCTCCCGAGAAGAGATCAAAGTAGGCGTGCAGCGCTGCCGGAAGACCAATTGTTACTAGGGTCGGCAGCAAGCCATAAAACAGTGCCATCATAACCGTTCCTGACATTACGTTACCAAAGAGACGCAGTGACATTGAAATCGGTGTGGCAAATTCTCCGATCAGGTTGATCGGAAACAGGAATGGTAATGGTTGAAACAATCCTGTTATCGCACCAAACTTATTACATTTGAAATTGTTATACTGGATCATGCAGAATGTAATAAGAGCCAGCGAAAATGTCGTGCCGTAGTCGGCAGTCGGAGGTCTTAGTCCTAAAAGACCTGATATGTTTGACAGAAATACAAACAGGAACAGTGTTCCTATATAGTTCATGTATTTCCCGGCATGCTTTCCCATTGTGGAGCCAACAAAGCCCTGCAATGTTTCTACCGCAAACTCAACAACATTCTGAAGTCCCGTAGGAACTTCATCCGCATGCATGATCTTTCTTCTGGCTATCAATGCAAATATTATGATCGTAGACATTATTATGATCATACTAACATGCGATGTTGTAATATATACAGTCTGTCCCATGAACTGATAACCCCATAAATGGTGGATGGAGAAATCTACTTCCCCGTCCGATGCCAGTAACATCGGCAACATTCCGTATCCCATTCCTTCACCTTCCTTTCTGTAGTATAGTAAATGCAATCACGATCAAACACTAATCGACGATTGCCGGTTCGAGCAAAGGGTTCCCCTGCCCATATACTTTATATTATTAAAGATCCATTAACAGGAAAGCAAACATCCGGCATGCGGGTGCTTGATTTCCTGTTAAACAGGATATAAAGTATCATAGTTTTAATTATCATTATCTTCCTTGTCTTCGTCATCTTCAAGGACACGGGATAAGGTCTCCTCATCAGTTACGAAGTCGTCGGGATAGAGACGACGCAAGAAAAACGGTGCAATAAGCGCTCCTATCTTAAGTCCTAAGAGACCGAGCACAAGTGATATGAACTGTATCTTTTCAATTACAAGACCGGGCAGCATCACGATAACCATTGCCAACAGGCGCAGAAAGGTTTGTGTTCTTACATACTTCGTTGCCCCTGCTTCCGGATAGTCAAGTGCTTTGTCAAGAGTCCACGCCATATGCGTAAAAAGCAGGATTGCCGCAACTACGCCTATCAAAAGCCCTAACGAATAAGATATGATATCATCGGAAAAGAATACACCTATCAACTCAACCATTAATGCATATACAAAAAGTCCACATAAAAATCCCACAAATGTTTTCTTAACCAGTTCCATATCAAACTCCAAAAAACGCCGTCAGACGCCTTGCCTGATCACATTCCTTTTATTATTGCACACTATAGCATTTTACCAATTTTTTCGCGAAATGTCTATGAAAATATAGTAATTTTTTCTTGAAAAGATAATAATTCTTTTCTGCGACAAGTATTATCACTAAAGACTTGCAATAAGGCACAAAAAAAGATAAAATGAACTTATTAATGATTGATTTCATTTAGTATGTTTCGCATTATAAGGAGGGGTATTATGACATTTGAAAATCAGGCTATCAAAATCACTTCAAGCTACAACAACACCGTACAGATAAAGGTTATTCCGGGGCATTTTGCCACAAACCATTCGCACATAACCCATTACATTGATATGACAACATTAAAAACACGACAGACTATGGCGCGCGCGGCTGCCAAGTCCATCGCAAGTGAGTATGTTGGATCAACAATTGTTGATACTATAATTTGTATGGACGGTACAGAGGTAATCGGCGGTTATCTTGCAGAAGAGCTTACCAATTCCGGCATCATGTCAATGAACCAGCACCAGGCAATGTATGTTGTTACTCCCGAATTCAATTCCGTAGGACAGATGATATTCAGGGATAATCTGCAGCCAATGATCAAGGGCAAACACGTATTATTCCTTTTGGCCTCTGCTACAACAGGTAG
>OMSZ01000255.1 GCA_900313855.1 uncultured Eubacteriales bacterium | reverse complement strand
TACTCTCAGTACCCAAATACCTTTCCGTCTCAGCAACGAATGCCTTTGCAGTATAAACACCTGCCTCCGATATCGTATCACCTATCTCTATTGTATCCGAATCACCATATTCAGTTTGTGTAGCTAATTTACATTTGTATGTAATCGTACCATCATAGTCTGAATCTATTACAAGATTAGGTTCAAAACCGCCACTGATCTCAAAATCTGACACCGTAAGAGTAGCTTGATTAATACTACCCTTTTCAATCGTATAAGAACTGCTCTCCGCAATTACTGACTCATACTTATCTGTCTCAGGCATAGTAACTCTTAATATATATTTTCCTGGATTAATAGGTTGTTCCGTGCTATAGGCATCATCCGAAAAAGCACTTGCAGCTTTATATTCAACCTTAATATCATTTTCAATACCGCCTGTACTAACCCAATCATCAGGCTTATCAATTATTGCTCCGTATGAATCGCCAACCTTAATACTAGTCGAAGATAATTTAACACTTACTGTTGGTGTATATCTTTTGATTTCAAAATTAGCTTTGAGAGATGTATCATTGTATAATGAAGAATTAGTCAGAACAGCTTTAACTACGTACTTGCCTGCAGCTACAGGTTTTGTTGAAGTAAATGTAGTTCCGCCATCGGAACTATACTCATAAGATTTATCTCCATCCCATGTTTTATCGCTGTTAATTGTCGGTTCCGCTATAGTTTCTCCATAATAAACATTATCCATCTTAAGTGTAGCATCATAATCATCTTTAGGGTATGTCAGAGCAAATTCCAATGAACTAACATTACCGGCTTTATCTTTAACATAATAATTACATGTCTTTGTAACACCCGGAACAGCATCATATTCAATAGAACACCCATATTTCCCATCCGCATTAAGAACTAACGTCTTATCGCCCTCAGAGGTTGTAACTGTTTTTATTAAATTCTCCTCCTCTACCACAAGATTGACTATAACACGCTTAGCCGATATCGTATCCCCCTCAGATATTGTCTTTTCTATACCATCAACTTTATACACAGAACCTGATAATCCCGGTTCTTCAGTGTCAAATTTTATTTTATTAAATCCAAGTATTGTTTCACAATCACCAGAATTCAATATGTTATATGGGTATTCACCTGATTGATTTACTATGATAAAAGTTAATGCCTCATCAGTTAAATCAGCAGCAGTCAAAGTTGATGTATCATTATATCCCGTTTCACCACTTTTATTGATTTTTTTAATTTTATTACCCGCCACAGTAGGTTTAATGATAATATTATCTTTAACATAGTAATAACCATCTACTTCTGTTAAGTCTTCACATTTAACAACTCCGACAGAAGAATTCGGTTCCATCAGCAACCATGCCTCAGTATCAGCCGCAACATAACCGGAAATTGATTTAGACTTAGAACCATATTTTAATTCAAATGATCCACCCGCTGAACCGATCTTCGTTGTTGGGCCTCCTGCTTCAATTGTACCAAAGCCTGTAATTGTACTATCCGTATTTTTAAATGAATTTTTAACCTTAATTGTAGAAGTATTTTTCGGCGTACCTTCAAAAGAATTACAACTAAAACTACCACCACTCCGATTATCCAGCGTACCTTTAAAAGAATTACAATTAAAAGTTCCATCGTTATACAAGTCGCCTTCAAAAGAATCACAGTTAACCGTATTGCCATATGCAATAGATAATTGTGCTTTTGTAGCATCAATCACAGTACTTGTATTACCAAACTCTCCACCCGATATATAGATTCCGGAATCTTTTGTAACTATTTTAGATATATCCGTAATTTTACACGGATTGTTAGAGTCATCTTTAATATATTGAACACCATCTTCTACATATGTAACCTCGTTTGAAGCTCCTGAATAAGTCCATACACCAACACCACTATCCTCCGCAACAGCCTTACTATCTCCAGGCACAGCCCACAAAAGTCCTACAACCATCAATATTGAAAGCATAAGACTCCAAAATCGTTTCTTCCTTTTCTCCATAATCAATCCTCCCGGGCTTACCGCCACTAATAACTTCAATCTCCCTGTTATACTGTACTTACTGACTAATTGCGAAAATATAATATAGTAAAGCAGCTAAACGAGTGAAATGGTTTCGCAATCACCTACTGTACCAACAAACATATATAAGATATATCGACAGAACCATCGATATTCTTTAAGCTTTACTTCCATTCAATAGTCATATCGCGGTCAATCGGCGTTGAAAAATCGAAATCCCAGCTTCCGCTTTCCGCCGGCGACAGAACCGGAACCGTAGCATTAGCATTCTTCTCCACCGTCTGTCTTCCAAACTCGCTGCCCTGGTAATTAAAGATTACCGTAAACGGACCATTTATTATCCTTTCAATCTCCTCTTCGGACACAGGTATATCCCTGTCATCCTTTATCTGTATCTCGAGAAGCTTTAATACATCATCCGGCAGCTCATGATAATCGATATCCGTCGGTTCAGACATGTAGTCCGTCTTAGTTCCATCGTCATAGATTATGACCTCTTTACCTTTTGTGACAGAAACGGTTTCGTCCGAATATGTACCATCCTCATATTTAAGCCTTGTTACAACTTCACCCTCAAACACGGATATCTTGGTATATTTGATGCCATCTTTCTCATACACACATACGCGATAAATGGTACCGCGCACAGACATTGTTGAGTTCGGTGTATTGATCTCATAAGACGACTCCGTCGATAATTTGTTCTGAATATCATTGGTTATAGCACCTGAAATCAGATCGATCTTCGTCTTACTGTTGGCAGCATCGCCCTCTGCGACAAGAACAAGCTCTGTATTATCCTCAAGATAAATATATTTATCCTCGTCTGCCTTAATGGTAAGCTTACCGGTCTCAAGAGATACCCTGTCACCCGATTCAAGTACCATATTGGCATACGGTTCGATATCCCCTGTTCCTTCACGGGATACATTAGCCTTTCCCTCAACCTCATAAATCTTAAGCAAACGGTACGCCTTGTCCTTATTCATAAATAAAACTACCATCAATACTGCTGCCACCACTATAGCTACAGCTGCAATTATCGCAATCTTTTTTCCTGATTTATTCATAATATCCCCCATGAAATAAATATTCTATCTGGATAAAACTTTCCTAAATATATAATAATATACTAAATTTATACCATTTTTT
>OMSZ01000189.1 GCA_900313855.1 uncultured Eubacteriales bacterium | reverse complement strand
TACAATTTAAAAATATAAAAGAAGGAGAATTCTATGAAAGAACAGATAATCGAAATAATAAGTAAGGCAGCAGAATTAGATAAAAGCATGGTGGCAGATCTTTTGGAGATTCCTCCTAAGGCAGATATGGGTGACTTTGCATTTCCATGTTTTCAGCTTGCAAAGACATTAAGAAAAGCTCCTCCGCTTATCGCCGCAGACATTGCAGAGAAGATCGGCGATGTTGATATATTGGAGAAATCAGAAGTTAAAGGAGCCTACATTAATTTCTTTATCAAAAAAGAAATGTTTGTAAGATCCATGTTAGATACAGCGGATGTTAAAGACTTTGGATCCTCTGATATGGGTAAGGGAAAGACTATCTGTATAGATTACTCTTCCCCTAATGTTGCAAAGAATTTCCATGTCGGACATCTGCGTACCACGATCATAGGTAATTCTCTATATAAGATCTATACCAAATTGGGATATAAGGTTGAACGCATCAACCACTTGGGAGATTGGGGTACACAGTTTGGAAAGCTTATTGTTGCCTATAAGAAATGGGGCAGACAGGAGGATGTTGAACGCGACGGCGTTGCAGAGCTCATGCGCCTATATGTCAAATTTCACGAAGAGGCAGACAAAGATGACAGCTTAAATGATGAGGCCCGCCACTGGTTTAACGAGATGGAAAACGGTAATCAGGAGGCCCTAGATATCTGGCAGTGGTTTGTTGATATCAGTCTTAAAGAATACAAGGGAACCTATGCTTTGCTTGGCATGGAGTTCGACCACTATATGGGCGAGAGCTTCTATAGGGATAAAACCGCTGACGTTGTGACCCGTCTTGATAATGCAGGGTTATTAAAGGAGAGCCAGGGTGCCAAAATAGTTGATCTTGAAGAATATAATATGGCTCCCTGCCTTATCATGAAAAAAGACGGAAGCACGATCTATGCAACAAGAGATCTTGCGGCAGTATTATATCGCAAAGACAGATGGAATTTTGAAAAATGTCTGTATGTAACCGGTCAGGAGCAGAAGCTTCATTTTGCCCAGGTGTTTAAGGTGATCGAATTGCTCGGAAATGATTGGGCAAAGGACAGCCTTGTTCACATACCTTACGGTCTGGTTAGTCTTGAAGGCGCCAAGCTTTCAACAAGAAGCGGCAACATCATATATGCAGAGGATATCTTAAAGGAAGCTATCGAAAAAGTAAAAGAGATAATTGTTACAAAGAACCCTGATCTTGAAAACAAGGATGAGGTTTCAAGAAAAGTCGGTGTCGGAGCAATAATATTTAATGACTTGTATAATCAAAGGATCAAAGACGTATCCTTCAAATGGGATAAGGTATTAAACTTTGATGGAGAAACCGGTCCATATGTGCAATACACCTATTGCCGCTGCGCAAGCATACTTCGAAACGCATCATATGATGAGAATGCAGAAATTGACTGTGGTCAAATTCTTGACGAGCCTGCCATTTCTCTTCTTAAGGATATCAACAGATATCCTCAGATCGTACGTGATGCTGCCGAGAAATACGAGCCTTCCGTTGTAGCGCGTTTTTCAATGGATGTCGCACAGTCCTTCTCCCGTTTCTACAATGCGGATAAGGTTTTAGTGGAGGATGAAACGATAAGAAATGCAAGACTTAAGCTTGTAGCTCTAACCGCAAAAACCTTAAAGGATTCTCTCTCACTTTTGGGTATAGATTGTCCTGAACAGATGTAATAAAGATTTCGTTTAAATAAAAACCGCTGAAACATTGGTCTTATTATCAACCTGTTTCAGCGGTTTTATTCTTTTGAGCAATATGTATGTTCTGTCTATAAGTTCTGCCTATCAGTTCTATATATCTGCTCTATATTTCTGTTCTTTGTATATATTCTTTGTATCCGTTCCAGTATATGCATATATCTATACTTTATGCTCTATCTGTACGAACCGTTCTTTTTCTTCTTCTCCTGCTTCTCTGCATATAACATAGTATCCGCTATATCCAAAAGCTTATATAGATCAACATCCTCTCCGCACTCAAACTCACAATAACCTGTACTCATCTCTATAGGATATGGCTTGCCGGCAAGAGCATTGTGTTTTTCGGTAATGATCTCCATTCTCTGTTTGATCTCAGGACCCTTTCCTTCAATCTTAACAACTGCAAGACATACAAATTCATCACCACCGAAACGGCTGACTATGTCAGAGCTTCTGAATGTATCAAGAAGAATATTGGCAATCTCCTTAAGTGCAAAATCTCCATCATCATGACCATAAACATCATTGATCATTTTAAGATTATCCATATCTGAGTAGAATATCAAAGCAGTCTTTCCGCGATTCTTCTCATCCGCAATAGCCTTTTCAGCATTTTCGATAAAGCCTCTGCGGTTATATATTCCGGTAAGCTCATCAGACTTAGACATCTCGTC
The DNA here is from genome assembly GCA_900313855.1 of uncultured Eubacteriales bacterium. GTDB lineage: Bacteria > Bacillota > Clostridia > Lachnospirales > Lachnospiraceae > CAG-590. The sequence goes on along the minus strand of OMSZ01000189.1, from coordinate 3,949 downwards.
TAATACTGAATTGCTCTCCTCAATCTTTTTAAGATTACTTTCAAGCTCTCTTTGAATATTCCTCTGTTTCTCTAACAGTATCAATGATTTCAAAGCAGATGATAACTGTATGCTGATAGGTGTAACACAATCAAAATTAATATAATCAACTTCACACAGAAGAACTCCATACACCTCTTCAAACGAATATAGAGGTGACAATACCATAGTCACTCTGTGATCCGGCAGATAATCATTATCAAACATATCATTTACCGCCAGCTCTGCATCCTCCATCGAAAGGACGCCTACAACACCGTCAACCTCGTATGCTTTAAGATTAACCGTCTGCGGCTGAATCCATTTATCACCACGAAAATGTTTAATAATATCCTTAAATGATAACATATAGGCACTGGAAACACCAATCTTACCAAACTGGGTGAACATAGACTGGTACGCTTCTTCAGTATTACCGTCGTACACAAAAATCTCACTGGTCATTCGATTAACCATCTCAGAGATTCCCATAATATGTTCCTGTTTCTTTTCTAGCATCTGACTGTTATGCAGCGTAAATGTACGGAATATCAATGAAAACAACTCCGACAATTCCAATCTGTCCTTGTCATTATCTATAAATGCAGCCACCTGCCGCTTGAATACCATCAGCATATTAAACATTTTCTCTGATGTAGTATACGACAGGATCGGATCCTGTATCACAGTAGTGAATAATTCCTTAATATGCTTACACTGTTTTTCAAAATCTTTGTTAATGGCTACATCAAACAATGCATAAAGAAATGCTTTCAAATGTTCTTCTATGTAATCAATAGAATTACCGAGACTATATTCTCCAAACAGATATTCATATATTCCGTTTAATGGTAATTCTTCCTTTGAACTGATCGGTCTTAAATCCATACCCGATTCGTAGTTAGTTATCTCCGAACTATCACAGCCACATGATTCTCTATTAACAAAAGAGGTGTCAATCTTAAAAGCATCGATTGTTTTATCAATAAACTGTGCGGTATGCTCTACTGCCCTGAATGCAAGATTGGCTGCACTTGCCTCAACTGTTGTAAGAGCCGGTACAATCCCCGATGAAAATGGCGCATTATCAAAACCGGTTACAAGAATATCCTTACCTATATCCATCCCTCTGCTCTTGAAAACATTGTATCCGCCTAAAGCCATAAGATCACTGGCAAATACAACAGCATCAAGCTTAGGATTCCGATCCAAAAGATCCTCTACAACATCCTCACAAGCCGCCTCAAAATTACCATAAACAACCTTATTCTCATCATATGCAATGCCGTTGGCATCCAACACAGACTTATATACATCAAGTCTTTCAACAGCGTCACCATTTGTAAGCGGTCCGCTTACAAAGCCGATATCCTTTGCCTTATGATGATCTATCAAATGCTGGATAACTTCTTCCAGTCCTTTTCTGTTATTAAATGTTACAGAAGGAAATCCCTCAAAAGAAGTGAACAAGGTTACAATAGGAATGTCCGGCAGATCATTAAGAAAATCTATCTGCTTTTTATATTCTGTTCGGCATCCGATATTGCCCATCAAAACAAAGAGAATATCAATATTTTTTTCCGTAATAAAACGATAGATCATATTGTACTGATATTCAAAACGACTATGATCGTCCAAAAATTCTCTTGAATCAAGATATTTCATTGGAAATATATATAGATTTGCATCGATGCTGACAGCTCCCAACTCAGCCCCCCTACAGGTCTGTTGAGTAAAGCTTGAGTCAATATCATCGACTAACAATCCGATTTTGATCCGCTTGTCCATTGAACTTCCTTCTCCTTGAATACAAAAATAGTACTACAAAATTATACCAAATGGTATGTCTTACACTAAGTGCTCATATTATACCACAGGCATTACTCGCACTAACCTCATCCTCACTTCGTTCGGATTTACTAAGTGCTCATATTATACCACAGGCATTACTCGCACTAACTTCATCCTCACTTCGTTCGGATTCACTAAGTGCTCATATTATACCACAAAATACACAAAAATGCATTATTATTTTTATTATACTTTTTATTCCTTCATTGTCCCAATACGCGTAGTTTTTGAAACTGCGTTATACTGGCTTCCATTAACCTTAACTGAATCAACCAATTCACCATTTTCATATATATGCTTCCAAACCTCAACGTAATAACCGGTATGGGCATCCGTAACATTAGTTGTCCCCTCCGGTAATGTATCGTCATAAATGGTCTTCTCTTCACCCGGCTCATAAGTCTCTATTATCTGGCTTTCGAATTCTATCCTATGACTATCCGGTCTGGTTTCATGGCCATAAATAGCAACGGAAATGCTGCCGCCCCCGGCATACGCATCAATATAGATCGGATAATCTGTGTTGTTGGTAAATTTGAAATCCTGATATCCTTCCGCTATGGCTGCATCCATACCTTTATCAACATAACTTACAGTCATAGAATGAGGATATCTCTCATCCACCTGAAGCTCAGCTTCTAATACTGCATCATATAAGGTTGTGGCAACCTGGCATATACCTCCGCCTAAACCATCCACAAGCTCTGCGTTTATATATTGTCCTGCATTCTGATATCCGTTTTCCTCGGTAAATGGAGCCACTGCATCATACACCGAAAACTGATGTCCGGGTAAAACTACTGTATCCGCTATTTTTTTAGTACCAACGATCAGATTGGAAATACGCTCCGAATTTCTGTTGTTATATTCAGTAACCGATCTTCCTAGTAAGCTGTCTACCCCGTAAAAATCTTCTTCAGTATAAGCAGGCTCAACCTCCTTCGTAACTGCGTCTATCGATAATTCCTTTTCACTCCAGCATTTACTCAGCTCGTTTTTTACAAGCTCTATAGTCTTCTCATTATCTAAACCCAAGCCCTTTTCACTGGGATATACAACAAAATTTCCGTCTGATCTGACCATAGTAGATGAAACCGGAGCTTTTACTAAATCCTCTGTCTTATCCGACAATACGGAATCAAGCTGTTCTTCATCAATAGTCTTTTCCGGTATTAATATTACATTATCCCTCTTTAGCTCCTGAATCTCTTTGTATCGGCTTAAAATATTACCGGTTCTTCCATACGTTAAGGCATCACATACCGTATCTTTATATTCGGTTTTGATATCAACCTCTGAAAAATCAGTACTGTAGCTTCCCAATTCATCCTTAAATGTCAACTCACGTTTTCCAAGATTACTATAGTACTTTCCGCAAGCATCCATAGCTTTCTCATAATCAAGACCGCTTACATCCACCTCGTCTAAAAAAATACCATCATATATTTTTCCGGAATGGATCAATTCATCCCTTGAAATACTGACTGAATTGTTTTCTTTTCTTTCAGTATTTCTTTTCTCAATATAACTGTCAATTATAAATAACTTAACGGACCATATTCCCCCGGAGACTATTACTGTAATAATTATCAACAATATAAATCTTATTATATATAACTGTACTATATTTCCATTCTTCTTTTTTGTCTCTGAGGTTTTTGTCCTTCTATCTCTATCGCTTCTCATTTTTCACCTAATGTATTTATTACTGTTTATTATTTATATTTACTGTTTTCTACTTATTGTTTTCATATTATCTATTTATTGTTTTCTGATAATTGTTTTTTATTTAATATCTATCTTTTATCTTATACTTTTTTACTTTCTAACTTTTTACTTTCTGTTTTTGTTTTCTTCTTATTACTTTCTTATTACTACTTTCTGTTTTTCTTCTTATTTATTACTTTCTGTATAATATTATTTATTTATCAGATTTCCATTATACTACTTCGGATTCAAATTTCAATATTTTATTATCAAGCCATAAATATACTTAGACATATGTCACACCAAACCTGTTTTTTATGCAATAGATAGCACAATCACAAAGTTCGTGGTATAATATGAGCACTTAGCGAAG
>OMSZ01000042.1 GCA_900313855.1 uncultured Eubacteriales bacterium | reverse complement strand
GGATAGAATACAGCAATCCTTGTTCCCGGAACATCAGCGAAGCCTGCGAGTGCAGCCTTTCCTGTATCTCCTGAGGTTGCTGTAAGAATAACTATCTCATTTGTCACATTATTCTTCTTAGCCGAAGTTACAAGCAGATATGGAAGAATGGAAAGCGCCATATCCTTAAATGCTATAGTTTTTCCATGGAACAGTTCAAGATAGTAAGCGCCTGCCTTATCAACAAGAGGCGCAATATCCTTTGTATCAAATTTATCATCATATGCATTGTCTATACAATATTTCAATTCTTCAGGGGTAAAGTCAGTAAGCATCCTGCTCATAACCTCAAAAGCCACCTCCTGATAGTTCATCGTAGATAGCTTAACAAGATCAACATCAAGCTTAGGTATACTTTCCGGAACATAAAGACCTCCGTTATCAGAAAGACCCTTAAGAATTGCCTGCGAAGCTGTAAGCTTCTCATCACTGTTTCTTGTACTCTTGTAAAGAATTGACATATATTTTTCCTCTTTTCTAAAACAATATATTTATGGTTAATATTCCTGTATCAATCAGCCAGAAATACCTCCATCGTTCTCTTGCCCCATCTTGTGGCTTCTTTGTGTGTATAGAAGAACAGATCTATACGTTTGCCCTTGATAGCTCCACCTCTGTCCTCCGCGACATACACCTGTCCATTAAATACAACCTTGGTTCCAAACGGTATTACATCCGTGTCAACCGCGATCGTTCTGTTGGTAGTAGGTACAGTACCACTTGAAGTTCTATTATGACCGGAATAGATTCCACAGCATATCTTACAGGTACAATACGCCGTTATAACAAACTTACCAAGACTTTTTCCATGGGATTCGGCATATACAGGCTTTCCTTTTCTTCCGCCCCGTGAGGCAGTATCTCCAACTCCGGTATCGGTGTCATCACCTGTAAAAATATAAGTATTATCAGCCATCATTCTCTGACGCTCTAACTCTTTTTCCCTGGCAATCTTTGCAGCGACCGCTGCTGCTGCCGCCTGCCTTGCCTTTTCAGCCTCGGCATCACGCTTTTCCTTTAATTCAGCATAAGCGATACGATCTGCAGTCTTCTCACTCATTGCGGTAAGATTATTGACTGCTCTTATCTCCTCCATCCGCTCATGCTCGTAATATTTGTCAAGGTCATCCATCAGAGATATCATCTGACCATCCATAAATCCGTATTTCATGGTTTCATAGCTAACTTTAGAAACCTCTTTGAAATTGCATTCAGAATAATTAACATTAGCCGCTGCCGCTGAAACACTTGAAAGCTTTCCGGGTATCTCTCCTGTCGTAATGATAACCCTGTATCCCACAACAAACACCAACGCCGCAACTAAAACAAGTACGATTATTCCAAGAATTGTTTTGACATTAATTTTATCCTTCATAATGTAAAACGCCCTCTTTTATCCTCAGATATTATCCTTTCTTGCATTCAAACCCCATATTTACTTTTGGATTATATTGTTTTTCCATGAAAAGGTCAAGCTATTTTGCTTTTGTAAATTCTACTATCTTTTTTGAAACGGTTATCCTGTCATATAACTCTTTATACTTAGCAGCAGAAAGTGATTGAATGTAATTCTTAGAATACTTCCTGCAGATTCCCTTCTCTGCCAATATATCAACGGCCTTATTGTAAGCAACCGCCGCCGTAATTTCATCATCATAACGCCCAACAAGATAATTGCCTCTTATATGTATCACGCATTCATACTTTTTATTAATCCCATCGGAAATGTCAGTAACTCCAACATATTCATTTATAATACGTATATTTTCATATCTGTAATCATCCTCGTTATGATTGGAAAACACGTAATCCGTACCTTTTTTCGCATAATTTTTGATACCGTAACGTGAAAGAATATTATACTGGCTTCCGTAATCGCAGATAAAATAATATCCTCCGCGAACCTGTATCTTATGTTCCGCGTAAAAGAACATATCCTCTCTGTCAAATATAAGCCGTTTATCGGGAGAGAGATAATAGAAAAAATATCCTCTCAAAAGATATATCGGTGTCTTAAACAATATTCCGGTATTCCTGTAATTCATGAGAACAACAAATTTCTCGAAATCAAGAGCAAAGCTCTCATTATAATCCTCCAACTCATACCTTTTGTCCCTTATGATCTCACAGGCCTCCTTATATGCTTTGGCTGCCTTTTTTTGATCATCAAAGCTTCCGAGACTCACATGTTTTGATTTGATAGTCATAGAACTTCTGTAATATATATCACCATTCTTCTTCTTTGCAGTTGTAACACCTTTATATTTATTCATGTGTTCACTCACTTTCCCTATACACCATTAATACATGCAGACGGTATTATAATGTTACTATTTATATAACTCCACATATACAAGCCACGAACCATCTGCCAAAGCATATGTCGCAACTACGTTGCTTCTGTTCGTGGCTGTATGTGGAGTTCCTGCTTCACAGATACGATATGAGTTATGATCTGTGTACAATCGTGCAAGCACATTGAAACACGGATCATAACTCATATCTACTATAAATAGTAACATTATAGCAAATCATATTGCACAATACAATCTCAACTGTTATAATTGCGTGGTGACCTGGCTAAATGATCGCGGCTGCGAAAAGGAAACGTCGCAGGTGAGGAAAGTCCGGGCTTCATAGGGCAGGGTGCCGGATAACGTCCGGTGGAGGCGACTCTAAGGAAAGTGCAACAGAAATATACCGCCGGTCTTTGACCGGTAAGGGTGGAAAGGCGAGGTAAGAGCTCACCGCTATTCTGGTAACAGGATAGGCTCTGTAAACCCCACTCGAAGCAAGACCGCATAGGGAACCATGTGGCTGCCCGTCACGTTCCCGGGTAGGTCGCTTGAACCTGCTGGCAACAGCAGGTCTAGATAGATGATCATTCAACGACATAACCCGGCTTATCGATCAAGTCCAACAAAAAACCATTACAGTCAGGATAATCTATCCGCGCTGTAATGGTTTTTTTATTTAATATTTTATACCGGGAAACAACTACCGCCAACAAATTCTCTAAGAATACTGTTATTAGGAATG
>OMSZ01000045.1 GCA_900313855.1 uncultured Eubacteriales bacterium | reverse complement strand
TTTTTCATTTTTTCCTTTTTCATCTCTTTGTAGTCCATTACAAAAAACGGTAAGCAGATAAAGAAAAGCTTAAATGAATCATAGAACAGATATCCTATCAAAGCTCCTTTAATAACCATCTTTATTGTAAATTCCAACCAGTCCTTCCATCTAAACCGGTATTGTCTGTAATCTATGCTCTGCATCCGTTCTCCTCCCCGGTATCTGTTATCAATCCGCTCTTTTTAAGTTTATCCGTAAAGCTAAGCCTGCCCGTCCTTTGCAGACAGCCTTCTACAGTACTGCCCCCTTTGCTTTCAATAAATTCATATATAGGGGAAAGCTTAATATTGCCCTCTGACATGCCCATAACCTCGCACACCTCAAGAACTCTTCTGCTGTTATCCCTAAGCCTGCCAAGATGGACTACTATATCTATTGCGGCACATATCTGCTGTCTTATTGCTGCAACCGGCATATCATATCCCATCAATATCATTGTCTCTAACCTTAGCATCATTTCTTTTGCGGAATTACCATGTCCTGTTGAGAGCGAACCGTCATGTCCCGTCAACATCGAATTGACCATATCCATTGCCGCTGCGTCTCTGACCTCACCAACAATGATCCGGCTGGGTCTCATCCTAAGTGCCGCTTTGATAAGTTCTGACATACTGATTGCATTCTCTCCCTCAATGTTCGCATTACGAGTTTCAAGTCTAACCAGATTCGGTATTCCTCTTATCTGCAGCTCCGCCGCATCTTCTATGGTGATGACCCTTTCGGTCGAAGGTATGTAATTAGACAAGACATTAAGAAAGGTTGTTTTTCCACTCCCTGTACCTCCGCTGATAAAAATGTTATAGCCTGCCACTACAAGCTTATGCAGAAACTTAGCACATTCCTCCGTGATCGAATTCATCTCAATAAGCTTTTCCATAGTAAAAAATTCCTTCGGGAATTTCCTTATCGTCATAGTCGCTCCCGAAAGAGCAACCGGCGGTAATACGACATTTACCCTCGAACCATCCTTAAGCCTTGCGTCCACGATCGGATTGGTTTCATTAACTATACGGTTACAGCCGCTAACGATCTGCTGTATAACATTGCGCAGCCTCTCTTCCGAGGAAAAGGTTTCCTTAGTCTCATAAAGCTTCCCGTTTTTCTCGATGAAAATATGATCATAGCCATTGATCATTATTTCAGAAATATCCTCATCCTCAAGATACTCAGATAGTATATCCAGCCTTCTGAACACATTAAAAAGCTCCTTCTTAAGCTGTCTTTTATCTTCTACGGAAAGATATGTATGCCGGCTCCTTTTTAGGACCGCAGCTTCGATCACCGAAACTATCTCATCATCAGACATATCACCTTTACCGCCTAAGCTTAAGAATAATTCCTCTTGAAGCATTGCTTTCTCTTTATCGATCTTTCCCATTTGATCACCCTGATTTCATATAATGATACGGGTGTCAAAACTATCATTTGCCACCCAACGATATACAATCTGTTCCATTTCAACTGCTGTCTTATCTCAACGGAAGAATGCTTCTGCCACCCAATGATATACGTGCTGCTCCATCACTGTGTATTTATCCAAGCAGCATTTTCATCTCATCCATATGATCTCCCATATCCATATCAAGAAAATGAATTCTTTCAAAAAGCTCTTCCAATTCGTAAGCCTTTAGCAGCTCTTCAAAGTGTTTCTTTTTCGCGGCTGCCTTTTCATCATTTATGAACGGCACTATAATATGATCAAAAAATATCATCATACTAAGACTTCCCATAACTCCCGTACCGATATCAAATAACACTCCTTTATACATGGTTTCACTTTCAAAAAGCTTAAGAAACCATTCAATATCGTCACCATCGATCTGCCTTGTATCAAACAGTGAAAACGGAGATGGTATATAGCCTTCACAGCCGGCTATTATATTAAGAACATCCTCTTTCCTCCGCTCCTTCACATAATAGAGAAAATCCTCCGCGCCGTGATCTTCATCCCCTAATCCACCATGATCATCACCGGCTAAACCGCCATAGTCCTCCATTCCGATATAAAGCCATTTCCCACCGGAATTATCTTTGATAAAATTCCTTGCAAGAGTTGTCTTTCCACATCTGCCAACCGGCGAGTACATAATGGCGCTGACCTTTACGGACCTTGCCGTAAGCCCGAGATATTCAACTATATCCTTTAACGAGTCACCTATCACCCTAGCGCTTTGATATCTGTACACGGAATAATAGCCCTCGTTAGCAATTCCTCTTCCTACACGTTCGCGGTAATCCGTCAGCCATATATAACAGCTTTCAGGATATATGCTCCGATATTTTGTGATAAGCTCCTTTTTCGTTGTAGCAAGCATATCTATATGTCTCTCTGCCATATATTTTTCCAAAGCCTCATAGTCAGTAAATGCTACAACATTCCACAACTGTTTCTCATATCTGTTAAGAAACGCTGCAAGCCTCTCAACATATTGGAGCTCCTTATCCACAACCCCTATTTTTACAGTATTCATATTTCACCCTTTCCACTAACAGATCATTCACCGTTAACTCCCTTTTATGATAAGCCCTACATATTACAGCCGGCAGACTAAAACGCATAAAGTAGACAACATTATCGGCAGTGAAAAATGCAGCTTATCACCCACCACAAACACCCGCTGCCCTTTTATCTTCCTGACAACCATTCGCCCTACTGCTATTGCTGCCGCTATCGGAAAAGATAACACTGCTATCTTTATAATTTGAGCCGGAAGATACAGCCCGGTTACTCCCAAAAGCTTAACATCGCCTCCTCCGATTCCCTTTATAAGAAAAAGCAAAAACAATACCGCCGTCACAAGAAATGACATCTTAAGTCCCTGTAACAAGGCTTCCTGTCTGCCGGTTATCAGATTGACAAATATGCCTGTAACATAAGCTGCCAGCAACACTCTGTTCTCTATTATATTTTCCTTTAAGTCCGTATACACCGCCCTTAAATGGACCGCTATTATAAGGATTATTTCTATCACCATGCTGTCACTCCTTAGAATTAGTTTATGATCAAATCTGCCTTCGATCATGCAAGCATTCGAAGGGCAGCTTCCATGTACTATTCACAGCCCTGCACATGCAGGCCGCAAACCATCCGCTTCGCATATGCCGCAGCTTTCGCTGCTTTGTTTTTGCATTATAGTATGGCAAAAAAACGCTGTCTACGATTATAAATAACTTTATATAATAAAAATAAATGGCACATTTTTTGCGCCATTTCGTTAACAAAAGTTGATGAAATATTTATACTTTTTTTATAAATATAGATACATTTTTATATTTATAAAATATTCTCTTCATAAAACAAAAAAGCTGCGAACCGAATTCAGTTCGCAGCTTTAATATTATTATAACTAATTTAATACTTATGATTAATTGTCATCGACATCTACATACTTATTGAGCGTTTCCACAACATCATTAAGATTATACGGCTTTGCTATATAATCATCCAACTTAGCCTCAAGGATTCTCTCCTTATCCCCGAACATTGCCCTTGCAGTAACGGCGATGATCGGAAGACGTTTCTTGTTCTCTCTAAGCTCGATCGCACGGATCTCCTGAGTAGCGGCAAGTCCGTCCATAACAGGCATCTGAACATCAAACAATGCAGCCTTGTACTCCTTCTGCTTGAACAGCTCAACTGCCTTCTCACCATTCTCGGCAATATCGTAAGAATAACCTGCCATACCGAGAAGCTTTCCGATAACCTGCTGATTGACCGGCTCGTCCTCTGCAACGAGGATTCTTGCTCTTGAATGACCTGCAAGTGAGAATACTGCAGGATCTTCTTCTTTTCCTGCATCTTCCTCTTCTTCGCTAATCTCTGCCGGTTTAATTATCTTAAGCGGTATCTCAACAATAAATGTTGAACCAACGCCCTCTTTACTCTGAACGGTAATACTACCACCCATCAATTCCACGATCTGCTTGGTAATAACAAGTCCCAATCCGGAACCGCCGTATTTACGGGTATCAGATCCATCTACCTGTGAGAATCTAATGAACAACTTGTTCCTGTCGGCATCAGAAATACCGATACCGGAATCTGCTACTGCAATACGAAGCTTGATCTTATCTAAGAGATCATCTATGCATGCAACCTTAACTCTAACGCCACCCTCATTGGTAAACTTGATAGCATTTGAAAGCAGACAGTTAAGTACCTGCTGAATTCTCTGCTCATCACCACGTACGAGCTTCGGAATATCACTTGAAAAGCTGCAGTCAAGAGTAAGACCTTTGTTCTGAGCGATAGGTACCTGTACGGCAACTGTCTCTTCGATAGCAGCGCGAACATCAAAGTTCTCTTCGCGAAGATTGTATTTACCTGCCTCAAGCTTTGATATATCAAGAATATCATTTATCAAACGAAGAAGTGTATCCGCGCAATTTTTAGCCGTGGTCAAATTGTCTCTGTGATCTGCCTGAAGATCCTCTGACATCAAAGTAAGCTGGAGCATTCCAAGAATACCGTTAATAGGTGTTCTTATCTCATGAGACATATTGGCAAGGAATTCAGACTGCGTCTTATAAGCAGCATTGGCATCCTTGATAGCCTTAGAAAGCTTGCTCTCTGTTTCCTTCTGCTCGGTAATGTCGATAACAACCATGTTGATGTAATCGGCTTCCGACTTATACATAACCGTATTGAATATCTTATTAAACTTCTCCATGGTAATCTCTACCGCAAGAAGCTCACCCTGCTTTGTTCCGGAATTATTATATGCCTCAAACCATGCATTAATATCCTGGAGAACCTCAACCTTACTTTCCGAAATAACCTTATCATAATAATCCGATATATCGAGATTGAACAGACGTCCAAAGGTCTCATTAGCATCAGATATCTTATAACCCATATTCCTTCCGCTCTGAGGATCACGAAGTATCTTAGCCTGGGCAAATCCTACCGGAAGATTGAGAAACAGCTTCTTATACTTGTCGCTTTTCTCAGCCGACTCCTTCTCTTCATCCTGTACGAGCTTAAGCATAACAACTCCCATACCAAGACAAAGCACTATGACTGCCAAAAAGATAGCAACTAACGCTCCTTTTCCGGACACTCCCTTAAGCTTTGCTGCAGCAACTATCAAACCGATTATACCAAACAAGAGCTGTACCGCCGCCAAAGCTACATAAATGATCTTAGCCTTAAATGATCCATCTTTAATTTCCATGCATTTACCCCCGTTCTAGAAAGTCTTGACCAATTCTTTTAAATACTCATGAAGCTTATCCTTTAATTCTTCACGCTCCAGAGCATATTCAATCGTGGCCTTAATAAAACCGAATTTATCTCCAACGTCATACCGCACGCCCTCAAAGTCATAGGCATATACCGATTGACTGATCATAAGGTTTTTAATGGCATCGGTAAGCTGAATCTCTCCTCCTGCTCCCGGTGTCTGTGTTTCAAGATAATCAAAGATCTCAGGTGTTAAGACATACCGCCCGAGAACCGCAAGATTACTCGGCGCCTCCTCCATCTTTGGTTTCTCAACCATAGATCTTAGCTTAACACGTCTGTTATCAACATTTTCTCCTTTTGCAGGCTCTACAATTCCGTACTTGCTTACATCCTCATCGGGCACGGTCTGCACACCGACAATAGATGCCTGAACCTTGTTGTATGCCTCGATCAACTGCAGCAAAGCCGGTTTCCCATCATGGTTTTCCACCACGTCATCTCCAAGCAGTACCGCAAAAGGATCATCGCCGATAAAGGATTTCGCACACAGGATCGCATGTCCTAATCCCTTAGGCTCCTTCTGTCTGACATAATAGATATTCGCCATATTGGCAATATCACATATCATATTATACTCCTCTTGCTTGTTAGATTCAAGCAATCTATTTTCTAATTCATAAGATCTATCAAAATGATTCTCCATACAGTGCTTATTGGAGTTGGTTATGATCAATATTTCCTCAATTCCACTGGCAACCGCTTCCTTTACAATGTATTGAACTGTGGGTATATCCACAAGCGGAAGCATTTCCTTCGGTATTGCTTTGGTTGCGGGTAAAAACCTTGTTCCAAGTCCCGCTGCCGGTATAACAGCCTTTTTGATCTCTTTACGATGCATTATCGTCCCCCCTTTTGCTTATTTTCTATTATCATAATCCCTTAAAAACTGCTTAAAAGATCATATATTATCAGTCTGCTCATTATCCTTTTTCCGCTCTATTATTACAAGCACTGCAAACAGCATAATTCCTACTATCGTACACACCAATCCAACTCTGACACCCGGACTTGTATATACCATCCTGATCTCATGCTCCCCAGCCGGCAGATCGGCCCCTAAGAATCCATCAAGCAGGATCAATGTCTCCATCTGCTCACCGTCGCAATAGATACTCCAGCCATCATCATAAGGAATCGATGTCATGAACATCTCTCCCTCATCTGCATAGATCTTACCGGTTATCTTCGTATCCGATACCGATTCAACAGTCATGCCGCCGGATAAAAGTTTATCATAAAAAGCCTCAAATTGATCTCTCTTAAATTCCATCGGATAACAATAAAACTCTCCGGACAGATCCTCCTCATTGTTTAGCTCAAACTGAATGTCGACCTTCTGTCCCGCCTTCATTTCACCTATATGGAATATCTGCCCCTGATATCTGTCATACGCAACCTCTTTGCCATCTATAAGCAAGGCTATTTTATGAACATTGCTTCCGCGGCAGCTCATATAAAGATCCATATCCCTCGGCACATGATATATCATGTCACCTCTTGCGCTGCCGTTTGCATTCTTATACTTTGCATTGTTGTCATCGACAAGCGTAAGCTCCATGTTAGTACCATATACATCAACATCCATATCCTCAAATATGGATACAAATATAGGTTCAATCCCGGAAAGTGCTCCGCACAATTCGTTCTGCACAGTAAATGGTCCATTATCTAAGGTCTCAAAATCAAGTATCCTGTCACTAACCATATATCCGATCGGTAAAATATTCGGGTTTTCATAAACAGAGACCACCTCATCACCGGACGGCTCGGAATCCTTATGCTTCACATCAGAATCAAGATTAACAAAATCATTTTTTCTTGTATAGATATATTTTACGCCAAAAAGCGCATTTGTTACCGGAGTAGCTCCGTAATACAAATACTCATTAGCACCGGTATAAAAGCCCAAGTCTCCCATAATACTGACCATCTCGCCACGCACCGTCGAACCAAAAATACCAACACTTCTCAAATTATACCATGTTGCCTCATCTACTAATCTCGGCTGCAGAACATCCGAACGATAGAAGTCTTTTTTTAGCTCCTCATTTCTACCCTTAAGCGAAAGAACGGCTTTCGTATCTCCATAGTAATAATCCGGCTCCGAGCTTCCATCCTGATAAAAGCCATACAAACCATTCGCAGCCATTTCAAACACTGCAGCACACAATATGAGATATAATATCGCATTCTTGTGTCCAAGTCTGCTGTATAATATCATCAGGATCAAATAAAGCGTAAGAACCAGCGCAGTAAGGTAGTAGGTGCGTACCTCATAAACAACATCGGCATTATAATAACAAAAGATAACAAAAAGCATCGACAGCGTATATGCGATAAGGACCATATACCATTTGATCTTATCCCGCTTCTTATATACCTCGAAAGCCATACGCAGGAGAATGAATATATACAAAAACGCAAAACGATTAGGTATTCCATACTGATTATGAAAGCCGTGCCAGATATAATTAAGCTTAACATTATTAAAGCTTACTATAAACAGCGCCAAAAGCAGAAGATATTTGACCTTCTTCTCCCTCGATATACCTTTCATAATAAAGAACATCATAGCAAACAGGATCGTAATTATACCACAATAAAGGTTGGTTCCTGCATCTCCGATCTGATTGGTAAGCACCTCCGAGCAGAAGAGATGAGATCTTAAGGTATCAGCAAAGGATCCGTAAAACTCCCATTCCGGGAACTCAAACTCAGCCGAAGCTGTTGTCATTATTCCCTTGTATGCCGGCAGCAGTACGACCGCTGCCATCGCTGCAGCAATCAAGGATGCAACCGCAAAGCGGACTCCCTTGAAGAAGAAATCCATAAAGCCCTTAAAATGAAAGGTGAAAAACCATAGCACCAGAAACATACATATCATGAAGCTGATATAATAATTACAGACAAACGAATAGACAAGCGCAAGCACATACATACGGCTGTCCTTATCCTTCATCATTTTCTCCATACCAAGAATTATAATAGGGAAAATGAAAATGCAGTCTAACCACATAAGATTCCAGTAGTAACCCACCACATAACTTGAAAATGCGTAAAGAAGCGCAAATGCGATCACTCCCGGTGACCGTTCTTCTTTCTTTCCATGATGGACAAGATAATATGCAAAAGTAAGTGCTGCAATTATTATCTTAGTGCTGATTATTATACTAAGCGCCATCGGCAGATGACTCTTAGAACATAGCATTATTATAAGATTAAGCGGACTTGATAGATAATAAGACCAAAGCGAAACGAAATTATTACCCAGGCCCACATCAAAGGTATATTGTATGTCTGAAATATGCTTAAGCTTTTCCTGATACTCGGAAAAGAACGGCAGGTACTGATGTACACCGTCAACCAACACAAGACATTTGCCGCCAAACGGTCCGACCTCTCCGATTATCCAGGCACCGACCATCATCGCAAATGCAATAACAAAGGTCACTATATAAATGTATTGATCCTTCCAAAAACTCTTAAAGATCTTTTTTTTATCCGCAGTTAATTTATCATCGCTTACAATATCGTTCTCTATCTTACTCATTTATTAATTATCCTATTCCTAACAATAATATGTCTTGTATTTCTTATCGTCATATAAATAATTTATCTGCTCATGCCTGCCGCCTCACCTTAAGCTTTGATAAATAAAGAGAGCAGCCTCTGTCTTAGTTATACTTATTATAACCATCAATGATGGAAAGCACCTTGTCATACTCAAGCTTCCCGCCAAACAGATCAAGAGCACTTCCTATAGTCACATTAACTCTGCCCCTGCCAAGACTTCTTATTATTTCTATATCCTCATAACTTCCGACTCCGCCTGCATAGGTGATCGGAATATCCGTACACGTCGCAAGCAATGTCACCAGTTCTTTTTCAACTCCTGAAGCTTTTCCCTCCACATCAACGGCATGAACCAGGAATTCATCAGCATAGGCTGCAAGCCTTTTTATCAGCTCCTCTGATAAAGGCTCGTCCGTAAATTTCTGCCAACGGTCGGTTACTATATAATACCGGTTATCCCTATCAGCCATGCCGGCACTTTTCCTTCTGCAGGAAAGATCCAGCACCAGATGCTTTCTTCCCACAGTCTCAACCAGAGTATCAAGCCTGTCATAATCTATCCTTCCATCACGAAACACATAAGAGGTCACTATTACATGCGAAGCTCCCATCTCAATAAAGCTTTTAGCATTGTCAGCATTTACTCCGCCGCCGATCTGCAAACCTTTCGGATATTCCGAAAGCGCAAGTCCTGCCTGCTCCATATCCGCATCATATTCGGGCGTTCCTGCTTTATTAAGCAGTATGATATGCCCGCCCTTTATGCCGTTTTCCTTATATAAACGCGCATAGAATGCCGCATCCTGCTCAGAAACATAATTCTCCAAAGCAGAACTTCCGGCATCCTTTAACGATCCGCCAACTATCTGTTTAACTTTTCCATTATGTATATCTATACATGGTCGAAACTGCATTACAAACACCTATTAATAATAATGTCAAGATTAAGCTACAAGCATTCCCATTGTACCATCTTTGTATTCCAAACACAATCTGTTTCATTTAAAACAGCATTTTTTCTTCTTGCACGGATTATCCCTGTTAAGTTCACTTTCCACAAGACACAATCTCAATTCAAGCTTCCTTAATAACGGATAGCGTTTTTCGAGATCATATTTGAATCCCGCCAGTTTACAGCATAGTCCCATATTTCACCGATCCGCATACATTTACTTACTATCATGATATGCGAAACTATTTAACAACGATACTATATCCGTCCCGGCAAGGCACATATCTCATAATAAGATTGAAAACCACTTAAGATACAAAACCGTATTATCTGCTTTTCTGCACAATCTCCATCCTGCATATCGGATTGCCCTTTGCCACGAACTTAGTTTCATACTCCGTCATGATATTGCCCTCTACGTATTCAGAATTATGAAGATCAAATGTATGATTAAGAAGCTCCCAGTTCTTAGCCTCCTCCACCTGCTCTAAAGAGAAATCAAAGAGATCGCGGTTGTCGGTCTTAAATATAACATGTCCGTCTACTTTAAGGATCTTCTCATATCTTTCAAGAAACTGTACCGAGGTAAGTCTCCTCTTTGCGTGTCTGTCCTTTGGCCACGGATCCGAGAAATTAAGATATATTCCGGACACCTCATCCTTGTCAAACACATCCGCAATATACTCCGCTTCCATTCTTATGAAATAAATGTTAGGCAGTTGTTCCTCCTCCTGTTTTTCAAGCGCACGCACAAGAACCGAAGAATATTTTTCAATTCCTACATAATTCCTGTCGGGATTCCTTCTTGCAAGCTCCATAATGAACTGTCCCTTACCCATTCCGATTTCGATATATATAGGATTATCATTTCCAAATATCTCGTTCCATTTACCCTTACGGCTCGTTTCGTCTTTAATTGTATATGGGCTTTCCGCAATTACATCACGCGAGCCCGGTACATTTCTAAGTCTCATGTTATATCCTTTCTCCATCGTTGTTAATCTTGTTTAGACGATATCACTTATACTCTTCCCACCATGCTTCATTATATGACTCTATCTCGTCATATTTGACGGTCTGACCGATCCTTGGTGTAGCAAGGCTTAGCCCATTTTCAGAAGCAGCTGCCGTCACACGCTTTATCGAATCATCCCACGCATGATTGCAGATACAGAACGTTCCCCAATGAACGGGGATCAGCCACTTTGTCTGCGTATCAAGTCCCGCCTTAACCGTCTCTTCAGGAAACATATGTATCTTTGCCCACGCATTATCGTACTGCCCACACTCGGCTATCATAATGTCTGGCGCGCCAAGCTTCTCCCTCACTCTTTCAAACACATCATAGTAACCGCCATCGCCGGTATAATAAACCTTATGATGATCATTGCTCATATAGTATCCGCCCCAGAATGTGCTTTTGCCTTTTAGGGGATTGCGTCCCGTGAAATGCTGTGACGGAGTTAGCGTAAATGTTGTACCATCAACCTCTACACTCTCCCACCAGCTAAGCGAAACAATCTTTTCTGATGCTACATTCCAGCCTTTAAGAATCGAGTCAACTCCAAGCGGAACTATATAACGCTTTACCTTAGCATCTACCTTCTTGATCGTATCATAATCCAGATGATCATAATG
>OMSZ01000041.1 GCA_900313855.1 uncultured Eubacteriales bacterium | reverse complement strand
TGGCGGAACAATTATGTCAGGATTAGAGCAGGTTTTTTACTCTTCTTATGCAAACACATCGCCAAAGCATAAGTTTTACTGTACGGTTGTATATCCCTTATTATACGCTTTCGCATTTATAGTCGGATATCTTATTGCAGCGTTAACGATTGGTATAAAAATATTATTGATAAGACAGATAAACGGTTCTGTTTTCGGTAATATACTGTCGAATATGAATATGGGAATAAGTTCTGGCACAACACTTGTGATTATCGGTATTATGGGAATGTTGTTTTATATTTATTTCGGTATATCCTCAAAGAATTATATAGCTGTATCCTTAATATTCATAGTTGTATTTTGGTTCATTTATCTGAGCATGATTTTTCCGCCTGAAGATGCAAATGACTTGCAGATAAAAATGTCTTTTGGAAGTGGTTTTGTTATCGGTTTTTTGATTTTATTGCTTGGAATTGCTATAGGCGTAATGTTTAGAAATGCATTTTATAAAAAGCCGTATTCGCCAATGTATAAAAAAGCCTTTTTAAGACTTTCCAAAATGTGAAAATTAAAAATTAACTTAATACTAAAAAGTCTGTTTAATAATGGTGATGGTGAGTGTACAGACGAGGTTGCTGATTTACTACCTAATAAATGATAAAAAATAGGTAGTAAATTTGTTTTTATTGACTATTTTGTTGATTTTCTACCTAAAAAATATTAAAATATAGGTAGTAAAATAAGCTTTGGAGGAGAATATGCATAGATATGATTACAGCTTTCTGAAAAAAGAGATACCCGGAAATATCGTGGGATTGTCAGGTATAATAGCGGACCTTAAAGCTAAAGAAGAGTTCAGAAAACTTCAATATGTAAGCACATTTGAAAAACTTCAAAAGAAAGCAGTGATTGAATCTGTTAAGGGAAGTAATGCAATAGAAGGGATAGTGACAACAGATGAGAGAATTAAGGATATTATTGACGGTATGAAACCTGTTTCACATGATGAAGTGGAAATATTGGGATACAAAGATGCACTTAATTTGATTCACGATGAACATGCAAGTCTGGATCTGGATGAAAGTGTGATATTAAAGTTGCATGAAATGATGTTAAGTGGTGTTGCCGCTGAAGAAGCAGGGCATTATAAAGAAACAGATAATTATATTATGGAATACTTATCGGATGGTACCAGAAATGTTCGATTCAAGCCTGTTAAAGCTAAGGAAACACAGAAAGCAATAGAGCAGATGCTCTTAGCTTATTATGATGCAAGACAGGATTCTGAGATATCACCACTTCTTTTGATTCCTTGTGTTGTACTCGATTTTTTATGTATACATCCATTCCGGGATGGTAATGGAAGAATATCAAGATTGATTACAGTGCTTTTGCTGTATATGAATAACTATGATATTGTGCGTTATATATCTTTTGAGGGTCAGATTAATAAATACAAAGAGTCGTATTATGATGCTCTCAAACAGTCTTCATATAATTGGCATGATAACGAAAATGATTATATACCATTTATAATTAATTTTATGCAGATATTATATAGATGCTTCAAAGATTTAGATGAACACTTTATGGATATATCATTAAAGAAAGCAAAGAAGGCGGAGCGCGTAGAGGCTGTTTTGATGAGTGCGATAGTTCCTGTTTCAAAATCGGATATTCTTGAAAAATTGCCGGATGTAAGTGTTAAAACAGTAGAACTTGTACTTAACAGGATGGTAAAGGATAAAAGGATTGTCAAAATCGGTTCATATCGTGATGCAAGATATAAGAGGAATTAGATAAAGGTGAGTGATATGAGTTGATATTTGACAGCTTTATTCAGTTTCTTACGAAATCGTAAGAAACTTAGTCACCGAACTGTAACTATTAGATATTATAATTAAGGCATAGTTGATGAGACTATGCCTTTTACTTTTTTAATAATGATTGTATGAAAAATATTAGTTTGATAGTTACTATTTTGAAAATGATTAGGATTATAGAAATGGAGAATGATTATGGAAAGCTATATGGATCTGGCTGTTAGATATGTGAAGCATAATAAAAGGAGAAGCATACTTACTGTATGTGGTGTGACGGTTTC
>OMSZ01000087.1 GCA_900313855.1 uncultured Eubacteriales bacterium | reverse complement strand
GTCAGTGACTGGAAAAAGAAGAAGACCAATCCTACTGCTGAGAAGATATTGATTATATGTAAGGTTTTAGATGTGACACCTGAATGGTTGCTCAGTGGAGTAGAAACTCATGGTACAAGAAGTAATCCTGCTGTGATATATGCCGTTGAGGCAAAAACTGAAGCAGGAGAATTGCTGACTACATTTAATTCATTTGATGCCATAAGACAAGCCAGATTGCTTGGTTATGCCCAGGCACTTAGAAATTTAGAATCAAAGGAATAACAAGTTTTTTTATATACAAAATCCGTATAATAGTATATATATGATAGGGCGGTTTGGTATGAGTAGAAAGAAAAGAGTATGGTATCCGGGTGCTACATATCATGTGATGAGTAGAGGGAATAGAAGGACAAAACTTTATAAGGACAGATCAGACCATATGCGATTCTTGGAATGTATAGAATCTTGTAGGGAAAAATATGATTTTAAGATACATTCGATATGTTTGATGACGAATCATTTTCATATGATATTGGAAACGGGAAATGATGAATTATGGAAGATTATGCAAAGAATATTACATCCATATAGTATGGATTTTAATAGCAAGTATAATTTTACCGGACATGTATTTGAAAGTAGATATACAGCAGTTATTATCGAGGATGAGCGGTATTTTTTGGAAGCAAGCCGATATATCCATCTGAATCCGGTGAAAGCGCAGATGGTGAGAGAACCGCTTGCATATGAATACAGCAGTTATGGATTGTTTGTAAATAGAGAGGATGATTGTAATAAGCAAACAAAGGTGTCAAAGTTGATAGAAGAACTTGTAGATACTGATAGGGTTCTGGATGCATTTCATAATAATAGCAGGGAACAGTATCGTATGTTTGTTGAGGGGAAGATATCGCACGCAGAACAAGAGCTGCTGATACAAAAGGATATGAAAGAAGATGATATGTGGCTACCATGGTAAGCCTATATTTTTTGATATACAATTCATAAAATTGAAATAACTGAGACAATATGGAGGATGAACATTTGGCAATAACAGTGAAAAGTATGGCAACATCCGGTGTGGATGGATTTATGGTTGAAATAGAGGCTTCAACAATAAGAGGTCAGCAACAAACTCTATCAATAATAGGTCTTCCGGATCAGGCTATAAAGGAGGCAGGAGAGCGCATACAGGCGTCTATTGAATCATGTGGTTATGATTTCCCAAAGGATAAGTCAATCATCAGTCTGGCACCCGGAGATAAGAAGAAGAGGGGATCACATTTCGATCTGGGAATGATAATAGCACTTTTGTTTCAAACAGATCAGATTTCGCCAAAGAATCTATCAGATTATGCATTTATCGGGGAACTTGCACTTGATGGACGTATAAGACCTTGTACCGGAGTTCTTTCTATGGTGACAGAGGCAAGGAAGTGTGGGGTTAAGGCGGTTGTAGTACCTTATGAGAACCGACAGGAGGCAGAGTCGGTATCTGGTATTAATGTATGTCCGGTTCAGACTCTTCAGGATACAGTAAGGTTTCTTGAGGGACGGGACCTTTCTAATCAGCGAGCAAATGCAGACAATACTAATAGCAAAGAGGATCCTATTCTGTTAGAAACAACCGACAAGTCTGCAAAGCACGAAGAAAATGGAGCCCCCATAAATAGTGACATTGACTTTGCTGATGTAAAGGGGCAGGATGATTTGATCGATGCTATCGTTCTTGGAGCGGCAGGCGGCCACAATATCCTTATGCTTGGTGAGCCAGGGTGTGGAAAAACGATGATAGCACAGCGTATACCTACTATACTTCCGCGGATGACAGAGAAGGAATCATTAGAAGTCACAAAGATTCACAGTATATCAGGTCTTCTTGATGCGGGTACTGGGCTTTTAAAGATGCGACCTTTCCGTGCTCCTCATCATAATGTGTCGTTAAATGCTTTGATTGGTGGTGGTAGTTATGCTCAACCGGGAGAAGTGTCACTTGCACATAACGGTGTGTTGTTTTTGGATGAATTGGCGGAGTTTTCAAGAAGCACTCTTGATGCACTTAGACAGCCAATGGAAGACAAGCGTGTTACCATATCAAGAGTTAACGGGACGAATTCATATCCGGCAAACTTTATGTTTGTGTCTGCAATGAATCCCTGCCCCTGCGGATATTATCCGACGAAGAAGTGCCGATGCACTGATTATGAGATAATACATTATAGAGGTAAGATATCAGGCCCGATTCTTGAACGCATAGATATTCAAAAAAGTGTAGCGCATGTAGACTATTTTGAATTGAACGAGAGAAAGAGCAGTTAC
>OMSZ01000213.1 GCA_900313855.1 uncultured Eubacteriales bacterium | reverse complement strand
CTGCCTTTTCTTTTAATGACTTTGCACTTATCGCAAATTGGTTTAACTGATGCTCTAACCTTCATTAAAATACTCTCCTTTCGAAAAAAGTCCATTGCGAAAAACTATTGTACCATTTTCGTCAACCTTATGCAAGTAAAATTTGGAATTTATTTTATTTTTCTCTCCATTTGATCCTTCCCTTGGTAAGATCATACGGTGATAACTCTAATGTTACCTTATCACCCGGTAATATTTTGATATAATTCATTCTTAATTTTCCACTGATATGAGCTAATACCTCATGTCCGTTTTCTAACTTAACCTTAAACATAGCATTGGGTAACTTCTCAATTACCGTACCTTCGATTTCAATCACATCTGCTTTAGACATATATTATTCCTCCTTATATTGTCCGATTAACAACTATTTCATATTACTTAATTGATCTATAATTCGATACCCGGAGCTGTCGAAAGAATCTCAGCACCATTTTCCGTGATCAATATTGTATTCTCATAATGAGCTGATGGAAGATTATCCTCCGTTACAACTGTCCAGTCATCATCTTCCCAGTATACTTCATATGTTCCTAAGTTGATCATTGGTTCTACCGCTATAGTCATTCCGGGACAAAGTCTTATTCCCTTCCTATGTCCTACAAAATTCGGAACCTCCGGCTCCTCATGAAGCTTTGATCCGACACCGTGACCAACAAGATCCCTTACAACACCATCTCCAAAGGCTTCCGTATATTCCTGAATTGCTCTTGATATATCTGAGATCCTGTTACCGGGAACAGCCTTCTCAATTCCCTTAAAAAAGCTTTCTTTCGTAACCTTCACCAGCTGCCTTACCTCTTCTGAAGCCTCCGGCATGATCAAAGTTCTTGCCGCATCAGAATGATATCCCTTATATATTACTCCCGCATCAAGACTTACAATATCATCATCCTGTATAATGCGCTTCTTAGTAGGGATTCCGTGAACCACCTCATCATTGATCGATACACATATCGATGCCGGGTATCCGTTATAATTCAAAAAGGATGGAATACATCCAAAGCTACGAATTATTTCTTCGCCGATCTTATCAACCTCGTAGGTTGACATTCCAGGCTTAACCTGTTTTCTCAATTCCTCGTGCGTGATGGCGAGAATTCTTCCCGCCTCACGCATGAGCTCAATTTCTGATTTTGATTTAATCGAAACTGCCATTTTACTCACCTAAAATATCTGTAATTGCCTTAAATACATCATTCATATCTACTGTTCCGTCAACCTCTTTGATAATACCCTTCTTGGTATAGTAATCAATAAGAGGCTGTGTCTGCTCATGATAAACTGCAAGTCTGTTCTTAACGGTCTCAGGCTTATCATCATCACGAATAATAAGATCTCCGCCACAGGTATCACATTTGCCTTCTACCTTAGTCGGACTATATACTACATGATATGTAGCTCCACATCCTACACATGCACGTCTTCCGCCCATTCTGTTGATAATGTTGTCATCAGGAACCTCAACGTTGATAGCGTAGTCTACATTCTCTCCGATTGCTGTAAGTGCCTTATCAAGCGCCTCTGCCTGAGGAATTGTTCTCGGGAAACCATCAAGCACATAACCGTTTGCACAATCAGGCTCTTTGAATCTGTCGATCACAAGGTCAACAACAAGCTCATCCGGTACAAGCTCACCCTTATCCATATACTGCTTAGCCTTTGCACCAAGCTCTGTACCGTTCTTGATGTTAGCACGGAAAATGTCACCTGTTGAAATATGAGGAATCCCATACTTTGCAGCGATCATTTTTGCCTGTGTACCCTTACCTGCTCCGGGAGCACCTAACATGATAATCTTCATACTAACTTACCTCCTTTTTCTCACTTTTAATTTTTATAATGATTATTAATTATGCACTTTTTAATTTTCATTTTTTAGTCCGGCAGTTTATTATTTATTTCATTCAGTAGATATATTGTCTTAAATGTTTTATCACATTTCTTACATTGCCAGTCAACATCACTTTTCTTTGCTTTCTTATGAAGTAATTCAAGTTCACTACCACACATAGGACAACTTACAGATTCACACTTCCATAGTTTTTTCAAAAAAGATATCGCCTCTTGTCTTGATGTCACATTAAGTTCTTCCAGCAAAACCCTCTTCATGAAAATCCTCTATAAATAAATACACCTATAAAATCATCAAAAAGCACTTCAAAACAACATAAATATATGTTTTCACATTTAACCACAAATAACAATATGTATATAATCACAAACAGCTACACGGTGTGATGTCAGTTCTTTGAAAAGACCCTTTGCAACCGTCGGTACTTAATGAGCTTATTGTAATATAAGCGAATTTAGTACCGCTACGCCTGCAACGGAGCGAAAGCGTGTCTGACTCAAAGAACTGACTCACACATATGTAGCGTACGTTCCTAATATATTAATTGTTTAAGAAACCTGAATAGTTTCTCACAAGCATCTGAGCCTCTAACTGCTTCATTGTCTCAAGAATAACTCCAACAATGATGATAAGTGATGTTCCTCCGAAGGAAACATCTGCCTTGAACATACCATTGAAGAAGATAGGAATAAGTGCAACGATCAAAAGTCCGATAACACCTATCAAAACAATGTAGTTAAGGATCTTATTAAGATAATCCTGTGTCGGCTTACCCGGACGGATACCAGGAATAAATCCACCGCTCTTCTTCATATTATTAGCTACTTCCATAGGATTAAATGTTATTGAAGTATAGAAGTAAGCAAAAATAATATTAAGGAAAATGTATAATAATAATCCAACTGATGCCCATGGATATTCACGGTTGAACCAGTAATTCTGGTTAAGACCCTGAAGTATCTTATTAGCTGTAGTACCAACCTGCATATTAAACAGATTAATTACAATTGATGGTACTGATAAAAGTGAAGCTGCAAAGATGATCGGAATAACTCCGGCTGTATTAACCTTAAGAGGAATATAGCTTGACTGTCCTCCTGCCATCTTTCTTCCCTGCATCTTCTTTGAATATTGAACAGGAATACGTCTCTCTGCATCCTGAAGTATTATTACAAGTATAGTAGTACCAACTACTACGAATACTATGATAGCTACAGCAATAACTGCCTGAACCAAATCCTTGTTCTTTACAAACAGTGTGTAAAGATTAGAGAAATCATTAGGCATACGGGATACGATATTGATCAAAAGGATTATTGAAATACCATTGCCGATACCCTTATCTGATATTCTCTCACCAAGCCACATGATGATACAGCTTCCTGCTGTAAGTGTAACAATAACTGTAAGGATTGTAAATGCTCCTGCATCCCCAAGTGCACCCTGTCTTGAAAAACCGATTGCCAATCCGGCACTCTCGATTATAGCAAGCAAAACAGATACATAACGTGTGATCTGAGTCATTTTCTTTCTGCCGTCTTCACCATCTCTGTTCATCTCCTCAAGTGCAGGAATTGCGATCGTGAGAAGCTGCATGATGATTGAAGATGTAATGTACGGTGTTACTGAAAGAGCAAACACTGACATTGAAAGGAATGAACCTCCGGTAAATGAATCAATAAAACTAAAGGAACTACCAACCACACTTTCCAGATAAGCCTGTACCTGCTTAACATCGATACCCGGAATAGGTATCTGGCTGCCAAGACGCACGATAACGAGTATCCAGAATGTATAGAATATACGTTTCCTTAACTGCTCAACTTTGAACGCATTTACTAAGGTTTTGAACATATTACATCACCTCTGCTTTTCCGCCAAGAGCCTCGATCTTCTCCTTAGCTGATGCGCTGAAAGCATTAGCTTTAACTGTAAGCTTCTTTGTAAGTTCACCGTTTCCTAAGATCTTAACACCATCTTTCGGATTGCTTACGATACCAGCTCCTAATAAGCTATCTACAGAAACCTCTGTTCCCTCGTCAAACACATTAAGTGCTGATACATTGATAGCTACGATTTCCTTAGAATTACGGCACTTAAAACCTCTCTTAGGAACTCGTCTGTATAATGGCATCTGACCACCTTCAAAGCCCGGTCTTGGAGCTCCTGAACGAGCCTTCTGTCCCTTATGACCTTTACCTGCAGTCTTACCATTTCCTGAACCGTGACCACGGCCACGTCTGAAGTTATCGCTGTGCTTAGAACCTTCTGCCGGCTGTAACGTAGATAAATTCATGAACGCACACCTCCTTATCTGATATAATATTAAATCTCTTCTACCTTTACTAAATGTCTAACCTGATCAGTCATTCCCTTTGTTGCAGCATTGTTAGGAAGCTCAACTGTGTGATGTAATTTGCGAAGTCCTAATGCTTCCAATGTTTTCTTATGCTTAGGAACAGCTCCGATAGGAGACTTTACCAAAGTAACTTTAACCTTATCTGCCATTTTGTAAATCCTCCTTAACCAATAATCTCGGAAACTGATTTTCCGCGAAGTCTTGCAACTTCCTCAGGAGTCTTAAGATTCTTAAGTCCCTCGATCGTAGCCAATACTACGTTCTGCTTATTGTTAGATCCCAAAGACTTCGTACGGATATTCTTATAACCTGCAAGCTCGAGCACCTTACGTGCAGGACCACCGGCGATGATACCGGTACCTTCAGGAGATGTCTTAAGAAGTACTGATGCACTTCCGAATTTACCTGTCAAGTCATGTGGAATACTTCCGCTCTCATTGATAGGAACCTCAACAAGACTCTTCTTAGCATCCTCCATTCCTTTACGAATTGCTTCAGGAATCTCGGCTGCCTTACCAAGTCCTGCGCCAACATGACCATTCTTGTCACCAACAACTACAAGCGCAGCAAATCTCATGTTACGTCCACCCTTAACAACCTTGGTTACACGCTTAATGGCAACTACCTGTTCTTCTAAT
>OMSZ01000203.1 GCA_900313855.1 uncultured Eubacteriales bacterium | reverse complement strand
TCATCTAAATACTCTTTTTCATAATAATTAAGATCTATATAGTCACTATACCTGTACGTGGTTTTACCATATACATCTCCATCCGCTGCAATATAATTTGTTTCCATAACTTCGTTGTTATCATCATAAAGGTAAATGGTACCGGATATAAGAATATCACCCTTTTTGACCTTATCGCCAAGCTTTGCAACCGGAGTACCCTGTCTTGTTATCATCTTGGTTATGGTAGCATTTTTTACTGCAACTATATCACCTGTTATTCCTAATTGTTCCTTTCGCTTTGGAGTCAGACCTTCTTCTAAATGTATTGTTAACTTTGTTCCCTTAAGTTCACAGCTTATCCATGAAATCTCTTCAAAATCCTTTCTAAGCTCTGATTCAAGTACAGAACAGTCAATCTTTGATTTTAATGTTCCTAAGGGTATATATTTTTTCTCAATATGCTTAAGCATTTCTTCGGCGATCAGATGATCTTCTCCGGTAACCTTGACTTCCCATACAAATAAAGACATCGTATATATTATTGTTATGAACAAAATACAGCCTATTCCAAAGGCTGCCCGTCTTTTATTGCGTTTGAAAAAATATGGAAGTCCTATTTTTTCTTTTATTACAAGTTTAATATTGGTCTTTTGAAGATACGGTTTTATATTAAGAAGATTCTTTCTGCCAATATAAAAGGTGTATCCCTTTTCATTTTCATTGACATCCCAGATAACAATTTCATCCTTTATAAGAAGATTTATAAGCCTTTCCGGGGCAAATCCATATACCTCTACCAAAACATACCCAAATAAAAACCTTAATAATCTTAACAGCATATATCTCCATTCATACTATAAGTTATTGTCTCAATATTACCTGTAACCTTCATATCGCAGCCTGAAAAATACCTGACATGAAGATCACTTCCGCAAATTCTTAAACTTAATTTCTTGCAGGCTATAACCAGTTCTTCGGAGGTATATAATAATAATCCCTTGTAATTTTCAATAACAGCTTCTCTGTTTCCGGTAAGTCTTAACAGCACCTCACCATATATTATATCCCTTTGTATATTCAAAACAAACACTCCTCATATTGTTTCAATTTAATATATGTATGAGGAAAAATAATTATTCTTAAAACAGAATACAGCTTTGAATAAAAAGAAAAATCTTACATAACAAAAAAGAGCCATTGTAAACAATGACTCTTAATAATTACATATTATAATTATTTGTTAAACTTTCTCTTACGAGCAGCCTCTGACTTCTTCTTACGTCTTACGCTTGGTTTCTCGTAATGCTCTCTCTTACGAATCTCCTGCTGAATACCAGCCTTCGCACAATTTCTCTTGAAACGACGAAGAGCGCTGTCTAAAGTCTCGTTCTCTTTAACTATTACATTCGACATTCTCTCACCCGACCTCCCTTCAGTTGCATATTGTGTCTCTCATACAACCTTGGGTTATTTCAAACACATAGAAAATTATAACATAAAATTCCAATACGTCAACATTTTTTTATAAAACAGGTCATATTCTAGAGAAATAACATAGAAGCTCCGGCAGAAGCACCTAACATTGCCGCACCGGCACCGGTTATCATTCCGAAGATAAAGCTGATTACATATATCACTACCATGAAGATAAGATATGCCTGTGAAAATGTTTTTCTTGCAACATATCCGCCACCATCGCCAACAGCCCAGATAATAAGTAATACTATATTGACACATGGGATACTCGCAAGCAATAAAGTAAGCACCCATTGACCTAATGTCATTTTATCATCCATCATTCTACCTCCTATAATTAATACATTTAGCATTCAATTAACAAATCAGACGCCCATTGTTGAAAAAAGCGTAAGCATAGCTGCGCCAAATACAGCATAGAAAATAATTGAAAGCACGAGTCCTATTGCTGCAAAGATCAATTCAGCCTGAGCAAAGCGTTTCTTGTCAATCGGCGTATTAGCACTAAATGCCCAAACAAACAAAAGAACAATATTCACACATGGAATAATAAGAAGCAGCAATGTAA
The DNA here is from genome assembly GCA_900313855.1 of uncultured Eubacteriales bacterium. Classification (GTDB taxonomy): domain Bacteria; phylum Bacillota; class Clostridia; order Lachnospirales; family Lachnospiraceae; genus CAG-590. The sequence goes on along the minus strand of OMSZ01000203.1, from coordinate 11,111 downwards.
CAAGCCATTGGCCCAAAGTCATTTCCTCATCATGCATAATCCCTTCTCCTTTCATAAATGATAATTCAAGACATAATATTATGCCTTATTTTAAAGATTTAATTAAACAGGTGAATATTAAAATGCTCACCTATTAATCTATATATGGGCGAAAATAGATTCCGCGACACATATTCCATAGGATATTTATCAGGAAACATAGTATACATTCTGTATAAATACAAAACAAAAAGCGCCAAACACAGTATTATAGTTATACCATTGATATACGGTATCCGTTTACCGATTATATATCTGAATATTATACAATATACAATAAATGCAGCAATCGGTATCATCATAGGATTATAAAATAGCACTTTATTGATATTCAGGCAGATAAGATTAATTCCCGCCCTTGTAAGTCCACATCCGGGACAAGGAATTCCTGTCAGTAATCTGAAAGGACATACGTAACCGAATGCAAAATGAGTTATAACAAAATATAATACGATAATTATTAATGCCTTATAATTATCAACAATATCCTTTTTAATTCTATTAAATATACTCATGGTAAGTATTATAACAACAAATCACAGCTTTGTCTATAATATACATTTCATTTATTATTTTTTGTGAATTATTACTTACTGCTCATAGTCAATATAACTTATATTAAAGAAAAACACTGATATATCACACATGGTTAGATATATCAGTGTTATAAAAATTATATTTAAGAGAGTTGTGTTTTCGCAACTTCTTTAGCTTTATTCACCGCATCATTAATACCTGCCGGATTCTTGCCTCCTGCCTGAGCCATATTCGGACGTCCGCCGCCGCCACCGCCTACAAGAGGTGCGATCTCTTTGATAAGATTACCGGCATGAGCACCGGCTTTAACTGCTCCGTCAGTTGCCATAGCAATAAGATTAACCTTATCACCGCTTGCAGAAGCAATAACAACAATACCTTCAGAAACCTTTTCTTTCAGCTGGTCACCAAGATCTCTAAGACCGTTCATATCAACTCCGTCAACAGCAGTTGCGATAACATTGAACTCACCAACAGCTATCATATCGGATGTTACATCTCCAAGTGATTCATTGGCAAGCTTAGCCTTAAGCGATTCATTCTCAGAAGAAAGCTCTTTAACCTGTGAAAGTGTATGACTGATCTTATCAATAAGCTGATCCGGATTGGTCTTAAGAAGCTCTGCAGCCTTATTCACCTTATCCTCTAAAGCCTTATAATAATCAAATACAGCCTTTCCTGTAAGCGCTTCAATACGTCTTACACCCGAAGCAATACCGGATTCTGATACAATCTTAAATGTTGTAATTGAAGCGGTATTCTTAACATGAGTACCACCGCAAAACTCTATAGAATAGTCATCCATATTGACAACCCGGACAACATCACCATACTTCTCACCAAAGAGCGCCATAGCACCTGTCTTCTTAGCTTCCTCAATAGGCATTTCCTTAATGTTGACATTAAGTCCTTCTGTAATCTTCTCATTAACTATATCTTCAACCTTTTTAATCTCTTCTTCAGTCATAGGAGAAAAATGTGAGAAGTCAAATCTTAATCTGTCAGGCGAAACAAGTGAACCCTTCTGCTCAACATGATTACCAAGTACAGTCTTTAATGCTTTCTGTAAAAGATGAGTAGCACTATGGTTCTTACATGTATCTGCACGTCCTGCTGTATCAATCTTAAGAGTAACCGTATCTCCTACCTTGAACATTCCCTTTGTAACCGTACCGATATGACCGTATTTACCGCCCTTTAACTTAATTGTATCCTTTACTGCAAATTCACTATCAGCGGTAGTTATAACACCGGTATCACCCTGCTGTCCACCCATAGTTGCATAAAAAGGTGTCTTTTCAACAAAAAGTGTAGCCTCATCTCCCGCGACAATTGCATCTACTATTGAATCAGTAGTAAGAACAGTTATCTTAGAATCAAATGTATCATTATCATAACCTACAAACTCTGTAGTAATTGTCGGGTCAATATCATCATATACTGTTGCGTCAGCACCCATATAATTAGTGGTCTTTCTTGCATTTCTTGCTTTGGTACGCTGTTCCTCCATGCAAGCCTTGAATCCATCCTCATCAATTGAATAACCTTTTTCTTCAAGGATTTCTTTGGTAAGGTCAACCGGGAATCCATAGGTATCGTAAAGCTTGAACACTTCGGAACCTGCAAGGACCTTTTCACCCTTTTGTGACATATCCTTCTCAAGATCAGCAAGAATCGCAAGACCCTGATCAATAGTCTTATTAAACGCTTCCTCCTCAATCGAAAGATTGCGGAAGATAAATTCCTTCTTCTCTTCAAGCTCAGGATAACCGTCCTTAGAGCCTTCAATAACAGTCTCAGAAAGCTTTGCAAGGAAAGCACCATTAATACCTAAAAGTCTTCCATGTCTTGCCGCACGGCGGATAAGTCGACGAAGAACATAACCTCTTCCTTCATTCGACGGCATGATACCGTCTGATATCATAAATGTAGCCGAACGGATATGATCTGTTATAAGACGGATTGAAACATCCTTTTTCTCATCAGTATGATATGTTGCGTTTGCAAACTCACATACCTTATTACGAAGCGCCTCAATAGTATCTACATCGAAAATAGAATCAACATCCTGAACAACAGAAGCAAGACGCTCAAGTCCCATTCCTGTATCTATATTCTTATTCTCAAGCTCTGTATAATTGCCATGACCATCATTGTCAAACTGAGTAAATACGTTATTCCATATCTCCATATACCTGTCACAGTCACAGCCAACTGTACAATCCGGCTTACCACATCCGTATTTCTCGCCACGGTCATAATATATCTCCGAACAAGGACCGCATGGACCTGAACCGTGCTCCCAGAAATTATCCTCTTTACCAAAACGGTATATTCTATCCTTCGGAATACCGATCATTTCATGCCAGAGATCAAAAGCCTCATCATCATCCTTATAAACAGATGGGTATAATCTGTCAGGATCCATCTCAAGAACTTCTGTCAAAAACTCCCATGACCATGAAATAGCCTCTTTCTTAAAATAATCACCAAAAGAAAAATTACCCAGCATTTCAAAGAAGGTACCATGTCGTGCTGTTTTTCCGACATTTTCAATATCACCTGTACGAATACATTTCTGACAGGTAGTCACTCTTCTTCTTGGCGGAATCTCCTGTCCGGTAAAGTACGGCTTAAGTGGTGCCATACCAGCATTGATAAGCAACAGGGAATTATCATTCTGTGGTACCAACGAGAAGCTGTTCATCTTAAGATGTCCTTTGCTCTCAAAAAACTCCAGATACATTTTTCTCAATTCGTTTAAACCATATTTCTTCACAACTATATCCTCGCTTATTTATTCATTCTTCTCATCAGCCTGTGAAGCCTCAGCCACATCATTTTTCTTCTTTGCTGCCATTATACCGCATTTGATACCCGCAAACGCTATGATACCAAGAGCGATGAATTTAATAAGATAGCTCAAAAATTCACTTAAAAATACCATAATAATTCTCCTTTTGATCTTTTGAAATAGTTATTTGCATTTTACTATATTATAATAAATGTGTCAAAAAGCTCTTAATGACGATTATCAAGCTCCTTCATGATATCATCCCACGTAACGCCGCGCTCAACCATAAGCACCATACAATGATATAGGAAATCCGATATTTCGTATTTGATCTCCTCCGGATCAGGATTCTTGGCTGCTATAACAATTTCAGTACATTCCTCTCCTACCTTCTTAAGAATCTTATCAATCCCCTTATCGAAAAGGTAGTTCGTATATGAACCCTCCTTAGGATGCTTCTTTCTATCAACTATAGTATTATATACATCATTGAATACTGTAAGCGGATTCGTACTGTTATATTCCTTTTGAGCAAGCGGTGTATAGAAACATGTTCTGTTACCGGTATGACATGCAACACCTATCTGTGAAACCTTGGCAAGAATCGTATCCTTATCACAATCTATGATAAGCTCTTTAACAAACTGAAAATGTGTACTCTCCTCACCCTTTACCCACAGCTTATTACGGCTTCTTGAAAAATAAGTCATCCTTCCGGTTTCTAAAGTCTTGTTATACGACTCTTCATTCATATAAGCCATCATAAGAACTTCATTGGTCTTATAATCCTGTACTATACAAGGTATAAGCCCTTCGGAATTTAACTTGAATTCGCTAAATGGTACCGCGCTTTCAAAGGTATTAACAGGAATACCCTCACGTTTCATTGCATACTTTAAGCTCATGCAGTCAATATGGTTAGATCCTGTATATAAAATGGCATCAGCTTTACTTGCTTTGACAAGCTCGGTTATCTTATTGATATCATCAACATCCGTATCAACCATAACTGGAATGCCTACAGCTTCTTTGATATCACTTATTATCCTTTCATTACCGATAGGATTACCCAAAAGCCATATATGTCCTGCGCCCATCTTCTTGCAGTTAAGCGCATATTCTTTAATATGCGAATCAGAAAGACTAATAGTCACGCCTATCTTCTCACTGCCGAATCTGTCAGACATCTCCTTGACAAAATTAATATCTTCTTTTGCTGCCTGTCCGATATATACAAGTTCAGCTCCGGCATAGAGCATCTTTTTAACATCCTCCATACGTCTGACACCACCGTATACGATAAGCGGAACCTCAGCCTTCTTCGCAACAAATTTTATCTCTTCTATATCTGCCTCTCTGTTTTCCTCTAGCACAGTCATATCCATGAAGGCAACCTCATCCGCTCCCTCATTGGAATACTGGCAGGCTCTTACACAGTAGTCAATACCAAGATTGTTGGCGATCAATCCAATATTCTCACAAATATTAACCTTTGTTATAATCTTTACGTTACTCATAATCTTCCTCACTATTATTTATTATTCTTGTTGTACAAATCACAATGATCATTTTCTATAAGGATCATAATGTACCCTTTGTAGATAATACAACATCCTTCATTCTCGGATCGATCTGTGTTGCCTCATCAAGCGCCTTTGAGAATGCCTTGAATGCCGCCTCGATCAAATGATGATTATTACTTCCGTTTATCTGCTTGATATGAAGATTCATTCCTGCCGAATATGCAACTGCATAGAAAAATTCCTTTACCATTTCCGTATCAAAATATCCCACCTGATCAACAGTAAGATTCATATCAAAGGAAAGATATGGTCTTCCGGAAAGATCGATCGCGCACATAACAAGACTCTCGTCCATAGGAAGAATTCTCTGCCCGTAACGTTTGATACCCTTTTTGTCACCAATCGCTTTCTTAATAGCCTCACCAAGAACTATTCCCGTATCCTCTATGGTATGATGAGAGTCCACATAAAGGTCACCTTTAACAATTGCTTTAAGATCAAAGAATCCGTGTTTTGCAAATGAATTAAGCATATGATCAAAAAAACCGATTCCTGTATCTATTTTTGTCTGACCCGAACCATCAATATGAAGCTCTAATTTTATATCTGTTTCATTAGTTTTTCTTTCAATATAAGCAATTCTTCCTGCCATATCCATACCTCACTTTTCCTATTCAAACCTTACTTTAATTGAATTCGCATGAGCCGTCAACTGTTCACTTGTAGCAAAATCAATTATATCCTGGTGGATCGGCTCAAGCGCTTCTCTTGAATAATAAATGATACTGCTCTTTTTGATAAAATCATCAACCGAAAGCGGTGAGAAGAACTTAGCTGTTCCATTAGTAGGAAGCACATGATTAGGTCCCGCAAAGTAATCACCAAGCGGCTCGGAACTGTATTCACCGATGAATATAGCGCCGGCATTTCTAACCTTCATCATAAGCTCAAAAGGATTTCTTGTTACGATTTCAAGATGCTCAGAAGCAATGTCATTGACCGCTTCAACAGCCTCACTCATATTATTACATACAAGAATATATCCATAATTATCAAGCGATTTCCTAATTATATCTTTTCTTGATAATTCTTCCGTAAAAATATCTACCTCTGCAGAAACCTTATAGGCAAACTCCTCAGAATCCGTAACGAGAATTGCAGATGCCAGCTCATCATGCTCTGCCTGGGAAAGCAGATCTGCTGCAATGTAATGTGGATTTGCGCTGTCATCAGCAAGCACCATGATCTCTGAAGGACCCGCAATCGAATCAATACTTACATATCCATATACTGCACGTTTTGCAAGCGCTACAAATATATTACCCGGACCTACAATCTTATCAACCTTAGGAACTGATTCTGTACCAAATGCAAGGGCTGCTATCGCCTGTGCTCCGCCTGCCTTATATATCTCATCAACTCCTGCCTCTTTGGCAGCAACAAGTGTAGTCGGATACACCTTTCCCTCTGCATTACATGGTGTTGTCATAACAATATGATTAACTCCGGCTACCTTTGCCGGAACAATATTCATAAGCACCGAAGACGGATATACAGCCTTTCCACCCGGAACATATACACCAACATAATTAAGCGGTGTAACCTTTTGACCAAGCATTGTACCATTCTCTTTGGTCGTAAACCATGAGTTCTGTTTCTGCAGCTCGTGAAATTCTCTGATATTAACAAGTGCTTTTCTGATAACCTCTACAAGATGTGGATCTACTTCTTTGTAAGCAGCCTCTATCTCTGCATCAGTAACTTTAATGTTATTTGTATTTATATCAGCTTTATCGAACTTCTTAGTGTATTCAAATAAAGCCTTATCACCATTCTCTCTTACATTATCTACAATCTCCTGAACAGTATCCTGATATTCTGTGTAGTTGTTCGGACTACGTTTTAATAGATCATTTAAAAGATTCTTTTTTGATTCTGCTGTTAATTTCACGATTCTCATAATTTATGTTCCTTTCTTGTGTAACGTTGATACTTTTCTATTGTTTTTCATAGTAATCTTTGCCACTGCAAATGAAATATGTCCTAATATATCCATCTTGAGATAAGAATACAATCTCATTAGTATCTTCCAAGTAGTAAATGTGGTCATTATCCTCTGCCTCTAACTTATGAAGAGCTTTTGGATTATTGATTACCGCATTGGCACCTGCAAGGTATGCATTTTCATCCGAATAACCCATTTCAATTCCATGCTTCTCGTAATGTTCTGTAAGATATGAAGGTTTACGGAATGAATAAAATTTGCTTTTTTCTTGTTTGGGTTTTTCTTCTGTTTTTACCTGCTCAGTGGTTTTTACCCTTTCTGATTTTTCTCCAGAATATAGTACAATAACCTTGATACTTTTCTTAATTTTTTTGCCTTTTTTATTTCTTGCTTTTGTAGTTATTGTTATTTTGGTTGTACCACTTTTGACACCAGTACATGTAATCTTTGAAGTTTTATTATTATATCTTACATTAACAATGCTTTTATTACTAACCTTATATTTAATTTTTCTGCTTACTTTTCCAACAACATTGATTTTAACAGGAACATATTCAGTATCGCCAACATTAAGCGTAATCCTGTTTTTAACAGTTAATGAGCTGACATATCTTGAAGACTTTGCATATATTTCTGTACCAATAGATAATACAAATATAGCAAACATTAATAAAAACAAAATTCTTAAATATTTATGATTCTTATTACTGTTAATAAACATTGGTTTTGTCTCCTTCTCGAAATCAATTCCTGTCAACTTACTAATCTTTTCTATGTTCCAAAAATTATTTTCCAAATAAAAATATTCGGTTTTTCTTTATTTGAAACACATTCTTCTCTCATTTTTTCTGCAATAATTCTCATACAATAACGATTTTTTCTCATACAACAAAACTTTCAACTCTCATACAATAGCGCTTTCAACTCTCTTACAATCTTTAGTATCCTCTCCTGCTCCATCTTGAAGCTAACCTTGTTGACAACCATGCGGCAGGATAAAGGACAAATCTCTTCAAGTACGGTAAGACCGTTTTCTTTTAGTGTTGTACCCGTCTCAACAATATCAACGATTACATCAGAGAGATTAACGATAGGTGCAAGCTCAACAGAACCGTTAAGCTTAACTATCTCTACTGTCTGATTCTTCTTTGTCTTAAAATAATTGGTTGCAATATTAGGATATTTGCTTGCTACACGTATTATCTCATTCTTTGAAAGTATCTCTCTTGCGGATTCGGGACCGCATACACACATCCTGCATTTTCCAAAGCCAAGATCTAACACCTCGTAAATGTTGTCTCTCTGTTCCTCTAATATCGTATCTGCTCCGACAACACCTATATCTGCCGCACCATACTCAACATATGTCGGTACATCTCCGGCTTTCGCAAGGAAAAACCTTAGTTTTAACTCCTCATTGACAAATATCAGTTTTCTTGTATCAGGATCCTTCATCTCCTCACAGGTAATACCTATCTGCTCAAGATAAGAAAGTGTTTTCTTTGCAAGTCTGCCCTTTGCAAGAGCAAATGTAATATATCTCATTTTGTATCCTCATTTCTATGTAATAAAGCAATCAATATATAATTCACCGGCTCAAACTATAATGACTGCCTAATTATTATCTGATCATATCATATTTCCATCTATTTTATATCAGATATTTTGACTTCATTCTTACTATCCGTTATCAGATCATACACATCAACCGTATCATCAGAGGTCAGATAAAACATTCCCGAAAAATGATTCTTCTTGCCAAAATCAGCATAATCGGAAACTTCTTTTTTCTTAGACTTACGAATAAGCTCAACCTTACGCTCGGATTTTCTCATATATCCTGCAAGCTCTATCGCAGCCTTTTGCTGTTCAATATCATATAGAATAATGTTTCCTGCATTATCAATATCAACCTCGATCTTTTGTCGGTTAAGTGCCATCATCAGATCATCAATATAGAAAGCAAATCCAATCGCAGGCGCATCCTTGCCGTACTTGAGCAACAGATTATTATAACGTCCGCCCTTTACGACCGCATCACCCGTTCCATATGTATATCCCCTGAAAATGATTCCGGTATAATACTCGTATCTTGAAAGTAACGAGAAATCAAAGCACACATACTTCTCATAACCCGAATATGAAAGAGCCTTATAAACCTTAGAAAGTCTTTCTATGGCATTGATCGACATTTCATTGGACACAAGCTTCTTTGCAGTTTCAAGCATCTCATATCCGCCAAATAACTGATCAAATGAAAGTAATGCTTTTCTCACATTCTCCGGCATATCCATGTCTTTAATAAGTGATTCCAACGCAAAGAAATTACGGTTATGTATGCATTTTCTGATCTCATCCTCTTTATCCGCAGATAGACCTGCTTCACCTATTATTCCTTTGAAAAACTCGACCTCACCGATCTCAATCTGGAACTCTGTAAGTCCTGATGCCTTGAAACAGTCAATCGCTGTTGCAATAACCTCTGCATCCGCTGCGGATGAATCATCATTGATAAGCTCACAGCCTATCTGTGTGATCTCATTTAACTTTCCCTGATGTCCTCTCGTGTTAAAGAAGGTCTTTCCCTGATAGCACAGGCGTATCGGAAAAGCCTCATCATTGTAGTATTTGGCAACACATCTTGCAATTCCCGGCGTGATATCCGGACGAAGTACAAGCGTATTATTCTCTCTGTCGAAGAACTTATACATCTCTGTTGAGCTTGCCGAACCCTTGTCCTGATTGAATATATCAAAGAATTCAAATGTCGGCGTCTCTATATCACTATAGCTGTGCAGGGACAAAACATGATGCAGCTTATCAAGCACCTTGATCTTCTTCTTGCATTCATCATCATATATATCCCTTACTCCCTCCGGAGTATGCAGCAGTTTCTCCATCTTATCAGTTCTCCTTACGATTAATCTTAACTATTGTAATACTTTACGAAATCTTTATATCAATTAGCTATTCTTATATTTCTCAATATGCTTAGCTATAAGCTCTGCATCATCAAAATAATTGATCCTCATAGCCTCTTTAACATCATGAAGAGTCTTTGCGGCAACTTCTCTTGCAGCCTCGCTACCCTTACGAAGTACTTCGTACACATACGCAATGTCTTTCTCGTATTCGTGACGTCTCTGTCTGATTGGCTCTAACTCCTCATCTAATACATTGATAAGGAACTTTTTAACCTTAACATCACCAAGCCCACCACGTTTGTAATGGTCTTTAAGTTCATCAAGATTCTTATATTCCGGTAAATATCTCTCAAACTGTTCATCTTTGCAGAATGCGTCAAGATATGTAAACACCATATTGCCCTCTACCTGTCCCGGATCAGAAACCTGAATATGATTCGGGTCTGTGTACATTTTGCGCATAACAGCATTCTTGACTGTCTCCGCGTCATCAGCAAGATAAATGCAGTTGCCAAGCGACTTACTCATCTTAGCCTTGCCGTCAATACCCGGAAGTCTCATACATGCCTTGTTGTCCGGAAGAAGAATCTCCGGATCTGTTAAAGCTTCTCCATATACAGAATTAAACTTATGAACAATCTCCTTACACTGCTCAAGCATAGGCATCTGGTCCTCACCAACAGGAACAGTTGTTGCCTGGAAAGCTGTAATATCAGCAGCCTGGCTAATTGGATATGTGAAGAATCCTACCGGAATACTTGCCTCGAAATTACGCATCTGTATCTCGGACTTAACCGTCGGATTTCTCTGTAATCTTGATACTGTAACAAGATTCATATAATAAAATGAAAGCTCTGTAAGTTCAGGAATCTGTGACTGAATAAGAATTGTTGACTTTTCAGGGTCGATTCCACATGCAAGATAGTCAAGTGCAACCTCAATTATGTTCTCACGGATCTTATCCGGATTATCCGCATTATCCGTAAGTGCCTGTGCATCCGCTATCATAATAAAAACCTTGTCATATTCTCCGGAATTCTGTAACTGCACACGTCTTCTAAGAGAACCCACATAATGTCCTATATGTAATCTTCCTGTCGGTCTGTCTCCGGTAAGTATTATTTTTGCCATTTTTATAATCTCCTATATACTATTTATTTATAATTCTATCTTTATTCTGTAACGGTTTCCTCGTTAAGGATTTCAACACGTTCAATATCATCAATTCTAAGAAGCATAGTAACAACGTTTCCTTTCTTCTCAGTGTATTCAATCTTTAACCAATCTTC
>OMSZ01000376.1 GCA_900313855.1 uncultured Eubacteriales bacterium | reverse complement strand
AGATTAACAGGGTGAAGCATGAAAGAAAAACGACAGAATAAGATAAAAGAGATAATTGAAACTAAGGATATCGAGACTCAGGATGAACTATTAGATGAACTTAGAAAAGAGGGCTTTGAGATTACTCAGGCAACCATATCAAGAGATATGAGGGAAATGAAGCTTACCAAGGTGTTAGGCGAGAACGGTAAGCAGAAGTATTCTATGCAGAAAAGCTTTAATACCGATGTGGAAAAGAAGTACAAAAAGGTTTTGAGCGCAGGAATTGTAAGTATAGATAATGCCGATAATCTTATTGTCATAAGAACCGTTTCCGGTATGGCTATGGCAGTTGCAGCTGCTTTGGACAATATGGATATACCGGGACTTATGGGCTGTATTGCAGGTGACGATACTATATTTGCAGCAGCCAGAAATAAAGAATTTTGCAAACAGATAATAGCCGGAATCAAGAAGCTTGCAGTGGAAAGTTAGCCGGAGGAAGAAATGCTATTAAATATTCACATTAAAAATATGGCTCTGATCGACGAGATCGATATTAATTTTTCGGATCATTTAAACATTCTTACAGGAGAAACCGGTGCAGGTAAATCAATTCTTATCGATTCGATAATGCTTGCGCTTGGAGGTAAAGCTCCTAAGGACTTTGTAAGACGTGACGCGGAATACGGATTGGTTGAGCTGTTGTTCACAATAGATAATGATGAAATGATGGAGCAGCTTAAGGCAATGGATATTCCGGATATATCTGACGGACAGCTGATCCTTTCAAGAAAAATAATGGGCAATCGGAGTATAGGCAAAGCAAATGGAGATAATGTCACTCTATCCAAATTAAGAGATATTGCCTGTCTGATGTTAGATCTTCATGCCCAGCACGAGAATCAGTCGTTGTTGGTTGAAAGCAATCATCTGAAGTTATTAGACCGGTACGGGCACGAGGAGATTGAGCCGGTTAAAGCTTCGATCAGATCAATTTACAATGAATATTCATTAATAAAAAAAGAACTTTCCGAGAATAATATTAACGAGGAAGAAAAGAAAAGAAAGCTTGATCTTATTTCTTTTGAGAAAAATGAGATAAACAGCGCAGCCTTAAAAAGCGGAGAGGATGAAGAAGTAGAAGCTTTATATGACAAGGCGCTTCATGGTAAGAATATTGCTGAAAGTCTGTATAGTGTTTCATCTATATTAGAGGGTGAAACGGGAGCCGGAATTGACCGGTGTATGCGCTTGCTCTCATCCGTGTCGGAGTATGATAAGGAATTGTCCTCAATGAACGACACATTATCGACGGCATCGGATCTTATATCGGATCTTAACAGAGGAATCAGAGGTTATCTTGATGATAATACATTTTCCGAGGAAGAATTTATAAGACTTGAGAATCGTCTGAATGAGATCAACCATTTAAAGGCTAAGTACGGAAAAACGATCGAGGATATATTGCAATATGGCAGTAATCTTGATGCGGAATATGACAGGCTCATTAATCAGGAGGAATACATAGACGGACTTAAATGTTCTCTTGAAGAAAAAGAAAAACAGCTTGAAAAGCTTTGTACATCACTTAGTAAGATAAGAAAAGACAAAGCGCAAGAGTTGACAAAGCAGATAATAAATGCGTTAAAAGACCTTAATTTCATGGATGTGCGTTTTGATATGGTATTTGAACGCTTAGACGATTATACGGGTGATGGCTTTGATAAAGCATATTTCATCATTTCAACCAATGTTGGCGAGCATATGAAGCCGCTAAGTTCTGTGGCGTCAGGCGGTGAGCTTTCAAGAATAATGCTTGCCATGAAATCGTGTCTGGCCAAGGTTGATAATATTCCGACACTTATTTTTGATGAGATTGATGTCGGTATCAGTGGTCGTACGGCACAGATGGTTGCGGAAAAGATCTGTACCATAGGAAGAAATCATCAGGTTATCTGTATAACACATCTTCCTCAGATAGCAGCCTTTGCGGATCATCATTATCTTATCGAGAAAAAGGTAACAGATAAAAAAACAGTAACAGAAATTGTCAAACTTAATAAGGAACAGGAGATCAATGAGCTTGCAAGACTCATGGGCGGTGCAAAGATCACGGAAACCGTGATCTCAAGCGCTAAAGAAATGAAAGAATTGGCAGGCAAGGCAAAGGTTGACTGATTGAGAAACATAATGAGGACTCATACTATTATTAGTATGGGTCTTTTTATATTTTTATTTGTGCATATT
>OMSZ01000046.1 GCA_900313855.1 uncultured Eubacteriales bacterium | reverse complement strand
TTTTAATTAAATATCGCGGGGTGGAGCAGTTCGGAAGCTCGCCGGGCTCATAACCCGGAGGTCACAAGTTCAAATCTTGTCCCCGCTACTATGCCCAGATAGCTCAGTTGGTAGAGCAGAGGACTGAAAATCCTCGTGTCACTGGTTCGATTCCGGTTCTGGGCACTTTGTTTGCCTAAAAGAGCCCACAGGGCTCTAAATGTTTTTCTTTTGACTATGATAAAGAAATATGTTATTATCTAAAAAAATGAAAGGCTCACATATGTGTGTAAGGTGATAGGATGTTTATAAGATAATTTGATTTGGTATATGTATATAATTATGAAGTTGACCGACTATGGTCTTATTATGCATGCCGAATTAGATTATCATATTCATTTAGAAGCCTTTTACGTATATTGTGATAGATAATTGGTATGTGTTAGGTCTTCATTTGTATGTGTGATCTGTTTCGGTATGAAACAGATTTTTTGTTTTTATAGGAAGCTGTATTTTAGTTTCGGAGGTGATGATTATGGCACAGATACAAGTGAGTAATTTAACATTTGCATATGAAGGCAACGCTGATTATGCTTTAGAAAATGTGTCGTTTAGTATTGATACAAATTGGAAGACAGGATTAATAGGAAGAAATGGTAAAGGAAAAACAACGCTGTTAAAGCTTCTGATGGGAAAGTATGATTATAGTGGAAGCATTACAACTAATGTTGCGTTTGACTATTTTCCATATATAGTTAAAGATGACGATCTTTCCAAAACGGCAGAGGAGCTTGCAGGGGGTTGGAAACCGCAGGTTGAGCTGTGGCAGGTTATTGTTCAGTTAAATATGATACATATGGATGCGGAATGCCTGTACAGGCCGTTTGGGTCTTTGAGCTTTGGTGAGAGAACACGGATCATGCTTGCTGTTTTATTTGCCTCGAAAAATGAATTGCTGCTTATAGATGAGCCGACAAACCATCTTGATATTCGGGCAAGGGAGTGTGTTAAGGAATATCTGTCTTCAAAAAAAGGATTTATTCTCGTGTCGCATGACAGAGATCTGTTGGATAGTGTATGTGATCATGTCCTTGTGATGAATAGAGAGACCATTGAGGTTCAGTCCGGTAATTTTTCGTCATGGTGGATCAATAAGGAGAGAAATGATTCATTTGCAATATCGGAAAATGAAAAACACATGAAAGAGATCAGTAAGTTAAAAGCCGCAGCAGACAGAGGCGGACGGTGGGCGGATAAGAATGAGAACACCAAGATTGGATTTGACCCCGTAAAGGAGCATGACAGGAATATATCTACAAGGGCGTATATAGGGGCAAAAACCAAGAAAATGCAGAGCAGGGTGAAATCGTATCAAAAGAGGATGGATCGCGAAATTACCGACAAAGAAGGGTTGCTTAAGGATATAGAAAAAGTGGATGATCTTAAACTAACCCCGCTTAAGTATCATAAAGAGCTGCTGGTTAATGCGTATGATCTATCGCTTCGATATAAAAGTTCAGATCATGTTTTATTTGAAAATATGAGATTTTCCGTTAAGCAGGGTGACAGAGTGGTTTTTACAGGAAGTAATGGCTGTGGGAAATCAAGCATAATCTCGGCGATCATTAATAGGTCAGCAAATGAGGAACAGACTGCAAATACTGAATTGATCGTAACAGGCACATTAGAGGTTGCATCGGGTATGATCATTTCATATGTAAGCCAGGATACATCATTTTTATCCGGTTCCTTAAGTTCGTACTGCAAAAAGGAAAAGCTTAATGAAAGTCTTCTATATACGGTTCTTCGAAAACTGGATTTTGAACGTGAGCAGTTTAAAAAAGATATGCGCGACTTTTCGGAGGGACAAAAGAAAAAGGTTTTGATCGCGGCAAGTCTGATCACTCCGGCACATTTATATATTTGGGATGAACCGCTTAACTACATTGACGTTTTTTCGAGAATGCAGATAGAAAAGCTTATTATGCAATTTAAGCCTACCATGATAATTGTTGAGCACGATGTACGCTTTCAGGAAATTGTTGCTACTGATAGAGTATATGTACAGTAATATATCAACGAAAAATAATTGTACATTAATCTTTCCGGCAAAGTGATTATAGAAAACTTTATGTTTTCAATAAGCAACGTGTGTGCTATATTAATGGATATGCGAATGCAATAAGCTTAGTTGTATAATATGGATATCTAAGGATTAGCTGTTTTAACATACGTTATAGGGTGAAATAAATATATAGGTGGATAATATGGACTTAAAGGTTGGTCAGATAATCAAACTGAAGAAGCAGCATCCCTGTGGTACGAATGCGTGGGAAATTGTTCGAGTTGGCGCGGATTTCAGGCTGAAATGTACGGGGTGTGATCATCAGGTTATGCTGCCGCGAAAAACGGTTGAAAAGAGCTTTAAGGGACTAATATAATTTTTTGAAATAATATACAAAAGTGTTTGACTTATATCATTTGGCTGTGATATAATCGTTTTCTGTGGTGCATAAACACATTTTTTCCTTGTTCTCCCAGTGATTAGGGAGGGCCAGAGACCATAAGGAGGTGCATAAGACATGAACAAGTATGAATTAGCGTTAGTTGTCAGTGCAAAAATCGAAGACGACGCTAGAGCTAAGGCTGTCGAGAAGGCTCAGGAATACATCACCAGATTCGGCGGTACAGTTACTAACGTTGAGGATGCTGGTAAGAAGCGTTTAGCTTACGAAATCCAGAAGATGAAAGAAGGATATTATTATTTCATCCAGTTCGATGCGGAATCTGATGCTCCAGCTCAGTTAGAAGCTAAAGTTCGTATTATGGAACCTGTCATCAGATACCTGTGCGTTAGACAGGACGCGTAACGAATAGGAGGAATTCCATATGAACAAAGTAATTTTGATGGGACGATTGACAAGAGACCCTGAGGTTAGATATTCCCAGGGTGAGAATAATTTGGCGATTGCCAGATATACATTAGCTGTAGATCGTAGATTTCAGAGAAACAGCGATCAGACTGCAGACTTTATTTCCTGTGTAGCATTTGGAAAAGCAGCTGAGTTTGCCGAGAAATGGTTTAAGCAGGGTATTAAGGTAGCAGTAACCGGAAGAATACAGACAGGAAGCTATACCAATAAGGATGGCGCTAAGGTATATACAACAGAAGTTGTTATTGAAGAGCAGGAATTTGCTGAGAGCAAGAATGCTACTTCACCTAATGGAGGAGGAGCACCGAATGCTCCGCATCCGACACCTAGTGCAGCAAGTGGTGATGGCTTTATGAGTATTCCTGAAGGAGTAGAAGATCAGCTCCCATTCGAATAAGATAGGAGGAATGAAAAATGCCAGAAGCAAAAGCTAATAAGCCTGAACGTAGTGAAGCTCCAATGAAGAGAAGAACTATCCGCAGAAGAAAGAAAGTATGCGTGTTCTGTGCTGATGAGAATAATTTGATCGATTATAAGGATGTTAACAAGTTAAAGAAGTATGTATCTGAGAGAGGTAAGATCCTTCCTAGAAGAATTACCGGTAACTGCGCTAAGCATCAGAGAGCTTTAACTGTTGCGATCAAGAGAGCTCGTCATATTGCATTAGTACCATACGTTGTAGACTAATAGGTATATATGAGTTGTGCACTAGTTATCTAGTGCACATCTTTTTTTGCTTTATAGGAAACTTCGTTTCCAATAAAGCAAAAACGCTCCGCGGGGATGCACACTCGCGCGTTTGGAAATTGTTGCTTGCAGCAACCGCGCTAGGCGCGAGAGTTTCGCGAGCGAAACTCTTTTTTATATTATAGACTTTTACGTGTATGTTTTAGGAAACATTCGCTTTAGTAAACCTAAATTATTAATGTTGATTTAAGTTTGATAGCCCACTTAAGAATTATTAAGAATTGACTTAAGGATTGGCTTAAGATTTACGTGATACAATTAAGAAAGTTGTAATTGAAAGGATGAATGACAATGTCTAAGAAAAAAAAGCTGCTATGGGGTATTGCATCATTTCTTCTTGCTGGCCTGACCATACGCATGGTTTTCAAATTCAGCAAGGGTGTGTCGGTGTCACGCGTGATCGATGCAGTAATAATATCTGACAAAAGGTGGCTTTTTTTAGGTGTAGTAGCTTCGGCAATGTATGTTTGGTTAGAGGGAGTGGCATTACGCATAATACTTAATGCGGCAGGACATAAAACGAGTAATATCAACGGATTGTTATACAGTACCTCGGATATTTATTTTTCTGCGATCACTCCATCGGCTACAGGAGGGCAGCCGGCAAGCGCATTCTTTATGATAAGAGACGGTATCTCCGTGGGAGTGACTACTGCCGCTTTAGTACTTAATCTGATGATGTATACGATAGCGATCGTTGTTCTTGGAATAATCGCGATAATCATTAAACCATCAGCGTTTATAGAATTTTCAGGAATATCGAAAGCTTTGATAATAATAGGTTTTATTGTACTTTCTGTTCTATCTTTGATTTTCTTTCTTATACTTAAAGAAGGAAAGCATTTTTTCAGGAAAATTGAAGAGCTGATATTTGCCCTTAATAAAAAGGGGATAATCAAGGATGTTAAGAAGCTTATTTCAAGACTTAAGAAGGCCGGTGACGATTACGGCAAATGCCTTGATCTTATAGAGGGTAATAACAAAATGGTTCTTAAGGTTTTTGTATGTGCCTTCTTTCAGCGGGCATCCCAGATAGTGGTGCCGATGTTATTGTTCATTTCACTTGGCGGGAAATTAAAGGATGCGCCCCTTATTTTTTCAAAGCAGTGCCTTATGACTATAGGATATAATTTTGTTCCCATACCGGGGGCTATGGGAGTGTCGGATTATCTTATGTTAGATGGATTTACGAGAGTCATGGAGAGAGTTATGGCTTTCAGGATCGAGATGCTTTCAAGAGGAATAACCTTCTATATTTGTGTAGCATTAAGTGGTATAATCACTTTAATAGGTTACATTGCGGGGAAGGATAGAAATCATATCGTTGCTGATAAACAGAAGGATAATGAACAGAACGTTGTTGATAAGCAGAAGGATAATAATTAGAATGTTATTAATGAACAGATGAATAAAACCGGACTGTGGCTAATGAACAGAAAGATAAAACGGGATCATTGTTAGTGAGCATAACGACCTTGGAGAGGGTCAATAAAAAATACTACTATATATATTGAGGAGACACGAAGATGAAGGATAAGAGGATAGGTTTCTATGATTATACAGTTATTCTGACCTATATGGGTATGCTTTTGGCATGTGCAGGAATAATAAAAGCAGTTGACGGGGCATACTGGGATTCTTGTGTCTGCCTGATGCTTTCGGGACTGTGTGATACATTTGATGGCGCAGTAGCATCTACGAAGAAAATGAGAAATGCCAGAGAGAAGCATTTTGGAATACAGATCGACTCCTTAAGTGATCTGATAAGCTTTGGCGTTCTGCCGGCCGTGTTTGTATATTGTATTACAGGCTTTAACAAGACTGCCGGACTTATCGGTTCGTTGTTTACACTCTGCGCGCTTATAAGACTCGCATACTATAATGTGCTAGAGCTTGAGAGACAGTCAAAGCCAGAGAAAGAAGATAAGATCTATCTTGGCATTCCGGTTACGGTCGTTGCGCTTTTCCTTCCTTTGGTCTTCATGATATACGAGAAGGGCTTGTTCGGTAATGATTATTGCTTTATGATCCTGCTTGGAATTATGGGAGCAGGTTTCCTTGCGCCGGTAACTATCAAGAACCCGTCAATTAAAGGCAAGGCGGTGCTTGTAGTGTTAGGCATTACGGAGCTTATAGTATTACTTTTGAAAGCAAAGGCTGGTGCAGTATGAGTGATTCCGGTATTCTGAGATTTTTGTATAATACGGTTCCCGGCAGGGGGATACTTAAAATATTGGTCAATCCCAAGGTATCAGTGCTTGCCGGAACATTTCTTAATTCAAGGCTTTCGGCTTTGTATGTTCCACATTTTGTGAAGAAGAATAATATAGATCTTACAGGCTGTGAGAAGAAAAAGTTTGATTCATTTAATGATTTTTTTACCAGAAGGAAGACTTGTAATATAAATGCAGGGGATAATGATATAATAAGTCCCTGTGACGGATATCTTAGCATTTACAGGATTAAAGGCGGCAGCTTTAATATAAAGAACAGTTCTTATACGATCAAGGAGCTTCTAAAAAGCAGGAAGCTTGCAGACAGATTTGCAGATGGTTACTGCCTGATATTCCGGTTAGAGCCGGTGCATTATCACCGGTATGTTTTTATAACCGATGCGGCTATAAAATGTCAGAGACGCATCGATGGCGTGCTTCACTGCGTACGTCCTGTGGCATTTGACAAATATCCTGTTTACGTTGAAAACAGCAGGGAATATACGGTTATGAAGGGAAAAGAGCTCGGTCTTTCCGTACAGATGGAAGTGGGTGCGTTATTGGTTGGAAAGATCCATAATCATACGGGCATTAATGAGGCCGTTAAAGGCAGAGAAAAGGGATATTTTGAATTCGGCGGCTCAACTATCGTTGTGCTTGTTGAAAACGGCAGACTTAAGCTGTTAAATGAGCTGGAAAAAGAATGTGATACTGCAGTAGAGATACCGGTTAAATTAGGTGATCTTATAGGGAAAGGCTGTTTGGGTGTATAATATGGAAACTTCTACGATAATGATAATAGAAGATGATGGAGATATACGCGAGGGTGTCAGGATCCTCTTAGAGGGCGAAGGGATATCTGTTATCGAGGCTGATTGCGGTGAACACGGTCTTGAGCAGTTCAATGATGATGTCGATCTCGTTATATTGGACATAATGATGCCCGGAATGAGCGGGATCAAGGTATGCGAAGAGCTCAGGAAAAAATCGTATGTGCCGATTCTTTTTCTGACGGCCAAGGTTCAGGAATCGGACAAGCTTTTAGGTCTTGTTGCGGGTGGTGATGATTACCTTACAAAACCATTTTCCTATGCTGAGTTATTGGGCAGAGTTAAAGCACTTGTAAGGAGATACAGGAATTATCAGGGTAAGACCGTGCAGACGGAAGAAGTATCTTCAAAGTATCTTGAAATTGGCGGGATTAAG
>OMSZ01000132.1 GCA_900313855.1 uncultured Eubacteriales bacterium | reverse complement strand
TACGCGCGCAAAGGAGGCAGTACAAATTTTCACTTGGATGCAAGGTTTACCCATCCCATTGGGATAGGAAAAAGCAGCGTGCCTTCATCAGTCCATACCTTACAGAACTTGACAATCGAAATAATTTTATAGTCAATCAAAAAATTTCTCACTTTTTATTTCTCTTCAGAGAAGTTTCGCAGTATATTTGCAACTGTCCGACGGATATGGAAAAATACATAAAAATATTAAAAGATAAATTAAAAAATAACAAAATGGCGAATAGAAATAAAAAAAACGCGCTTATTGAGATGGGAAATGTAGTAGATGAGCAAGCAATGGGAGAAGGCAGCAAATACGGCTATCAGTGTGAAATCAAGTCATTTACGACTTTTATAAAGGAAAAATACGGGAAAGGCATCCTATATTGGGATGAAGTCACATTAGCCCTGCTAACTGAATATGAGACATGGCTACACAGACAAACCGTCATGCACAAGATTACGCACGAAATGGTTTTTATGGAGGATAATACCGTAATTGGTAAGATGATGAAGATTTACACCATTCTCAAATACGCGGAACGTAAAGAACTAATAGACCTCCAAACCACACGGATTTACAAATTAAAGGATAAGAAGGCAAATAAAGACAAAACCGAAGAAAACCAAATCTATCTAACAGACGATGAACTAACTACCATCTTAAACTTGGAATTAGAAGGGAATATGGAAAAGGTACGAGACTTGTTTTGCTTTCAGAATGAAGTCGGTCAACGTTACGAAGATATTAACGGAATTAAGCCTAAAATCATTAGGGGTAACAAAGTAGAGATTATTCAGAAGAAAACGAGTAAGAGAGTGACACCCCCAATCACAGAAACGGCCAAACACATTCTTGAAAAGTACAATGGCCACCTGCCAACAATCCGATTACAAGTAGCAAACAAGTTACTCAAACAGATAGCAAAACAAGCAGGAATAACACGTATGGTTAGCGCCTGCGAAAAACGCAATGGCAAGCAATACAGATACGATGTAGAGGGGTGGCAATGTGTAGGTACTCACACGGCGAGACGTTCTTTTGTTTCAAACGGACTCAAGAAGAAAAACGACAGCAGTGTTTTGAAGAAAATCACAGGACATAGCACCAACAGCGCATTCGAAAGATACAACAGATTAGAAAGTGAAGATGCGGCTGACATTGTGATAAATAATAGCGGTAAGATAGAGCAGCCTCAACAATCCCCATCGGTTCCAGTTACATCGATACCTGCCTCAACGGTAAGCATTGACTACATAGAGCGGAATGTCAGAGAGAAGATAGAACTTGAAAATAAGGTAAAGGAGCAAGCGAAAGAAACGGCTATCATCCGTAAGCGGATGGAACGGCAGAGCAAGGAACTGAAAGACTATCAAGACACCTTCACGACAGCCGAATATATGGATAAGGTCGGAGATTTAGCCATTCAAGCAGAGCAGGACGCAATTTTCCTCTACCATGAGCGGCCATAATCAATAACCATTAAAACATGTGCTAACTTTCAGTAGCACTTCTCAAAGAAATAGAAGCGTAACCTACTGACTATAAATGGAATGGGTGCCGTATTCGGGCACTCATATAACCTAATATCGTTAGTAGCGGTAAGTTTCCTTCGGAATGCCGTCTATTTTAAAATTTTGGAAAAAATTTTTCAAAGCATACTTATTGGTCTTGACACTTTTTCCAAACTAACCTATATTTATAAGTAAATAAAGATTTATATTTTAATACAATGAGAAAATACAGAGAATTAAACGACATTACAAAGGCTAAGATAAGCCAAAGCATGAAGGGAAGGTCAAAGACACCTACCCACAAAGAAAATATCAGCAACGGCCTCAAAGCATATTGGCAAACCATCCCGAATAAACCAACAACAGAAAGCAGCCATGAATAAGATTTATCGTTTTGGAATTGATCTGTTGAGGCTCTGTTATGAGATAAAAGAGCCCGCTATTATCGACTATTTGACCAAATTGGAGCCGGATAAAAAAGCAGACTTTTACGACTTTTATCTGATTAGGATAGAGAGTAAACATTTTGAATATGTGTACGAAATCCGTTACGATGAATTAGGCGAGGATAGGCTTTTCGGAGAATTACGTTTCGGGATAAATCGCAATGAAGATGAGGCTAATACCCATACCAACGGAACACGCAAGGCATGGATAAGCGTATCGAATCGGGTACTTTATACGAACGACGAAATCCATTATCTTGATTATGTTGCTAACGTTCTACATTTGGAATTACATAACATCACCTGCCTTGATTTATGCCTTGACATGACCATGAATATAGCAAGGTATTTGAGGAGGCTTATACGCTGCAAAGATTTAGGTGTAATCCTCAATGGTAAGCGAGTATTAGACCGTAAAGCAGACCGTCCCGAAATCATCTATACAATGTCGGGCAACTTAGATAGAGACAAATATCTAACCGTGAACGTCAAGCAGAAAAAAGCCATTAAAGACAAAAGCATGGGCAGGACACTATCAGCATACGACAAACGAGCAGAGATTGCCAATAGTTCAAGTAAGGACTATATTTCAGATTTATATGGATGGCCCAGTAAGTTGCATCGTCTCGAAGTCCATCTTAACAACGATGAACTAAAAGACTATTTCAATAGGACGGGGGATGAACTGAATATCGGAATTATTTTCAATGAGCGTTTTTTGCTTCGGCTATTCATATACACTCTTGAAAGTTTAATCAGATTTGAGAGGAACGGAAAAAAAATAGATTGGTGGGAAGTTTTGGAGGGGGGGATAACAAGCCCCCCTGCGAAAAAGGGAAAAGAAACGATATCTCCTTTGTTGAAGGCAAGTTTGCCTAATTGAATTCATATTTCCATTTTGTTAGTAAGTGTATTCTTTAGAAAGTGTATTCAAATATATCTACAATACTTTTTCAAAAAGAATACATTTTGTATTCAAAATATTCTTTGATTTTCTTGCATATATCAGATTTTTTTCGTACCTTTGCATCAAGTTTAAAAACAAAAGTTGATATTAAAATCATAGAGTTATGACAGCAGCAATTTACGC
>OMSZ01000099.1 GCA_900313855.1 uncultured Eubacteriales bacterium | reverse complement strand
TGCCGCAGGTGCAATTGCGCATGCAGTTCGTGCAGTAACCGTTCCGGGCGACGAAGTGGTTACATTCGCACCGTTCTTCCCCGAATACAGACCGTATATAGAGGCTACCGGTGCTGTATTAAAAATAGTTCCGGCAGATGTAAGCACATTTCAGATAAACTTTGATGCTCTGTTAGATATATTAAATGACAAGGTTATGGCAATACTTATCAACACGCCTAACAACCCTTCAGGCATTGTTTATTCAACAGAAACCATTCAAAAGCTTGCTATGATACTTAACGAAAAGGAAGAAGAGTTCGGTCATCCTATATATATCATCTCAGATGAACCGTACAGAGAGATCGTATTTAACGGAGTTGATGCGCCTTTTGTTGCATCATATTACAACGAAACACTGACCTGCTATTCCTTCTCAAAGTCCCTGTCACTTCCGGGTGAGCGAATCGGATACATCGCAGTTAATCCTGCCTGTGGAGATTCGGAACTCCTAGTAGATATGTTTGGTCAGATCTCACGCGGTACAGGTCACAACTGCCCGCCAAGTATAATTCAGCTTGCTGTTTCGAAGTGCTTATACGAAACCTCGGATCTTTCCGTTTATGAGACAAACAAGAATATATTATATACCGAGCTTACTAAACTTGGCTTTGAGATCGTTGAACCTGGCGGAACCTTCTATATGTTCCCCAAATCATTAGAACCGGATGCTGTTTCATTCTGCAACAAAGCAAAAGAGCTTGACCTGATACTTGTACCAAGCAACAGCTTTGGTGTTGAGGGACATTTCCGTATCAGCTACTGTATACCAACAGAAAAGGTTGAGCGTTCAATTGCAGCATTTGAAAAGCTTGCGGATTGCTGTAATTGATAAACCTTTACAAACTGTCATTTGTTTATGACGATATTTGAGAAGCTTGCAAAGTGTTATCATCGATAACCCCACAGTTGTACATAAGAAAAGCCCGTATATGCAGCGCATATACGGGCCTTATTATATTCTACGTTCTTGATCAAGCCTTACCTACAGAACCGAATAATTCCATCTTCTCTTTAACCTTGTCACAAATTGCCTGTGCACCCGGAGCAAGAAGCTTACGAGGATCAAAGCCTTTTCCTTCTTTGTCCTTACCAGCCTCGATATACTCTCTGGTAGCTTCCTGGAATGCCCACTGGCACTCTGTATTAACATTGATCTTAGATACACCAAGAGAAATAGCTTTCTTAATCTGATCATCAGGGATACCTGTACCACCATGAAGAACGAGAGGCATAATACCTGTCTTTTCCTGAATAGCTGCTAATGTATCGAATGAAAGACCTGCCCAGTTCTCAGGATATGCACCATGAATGTTACCGATACCTGCTGCAAGGAAATCAATTCCAAGATCAGCGATCTGCTTACACTCATTAGGATCTGCGCACTCACCTGCACCGATAACTCCGTCTTCCTCACCACCGATAGAACCAACCTCAGCCTCAATAGAAAGACCAAGCTGATGAGCTACATTAACAAGCTCTTTTGTCTTATCGATATTCTCTTCAAAAGGAAGTGAAGAACCATCAAACATGATTGATGTAAATCCTGCTTTAATACATTTATAACAACCATTATATGTACCATGATCAAGATGGAGTGCTACAGGAACTGTAATACCAAGCTCCTCATCCATAGCTCTTACCATAGCTGAAACTGTCTTGAAACCTGTCATATACTTACCGGCACCCTCAGATACACCAAGGATAACAGGGCTCTTAAGCTCCTGTGCTGTCAAAAGGATTGACTTTGTCCACTCAAGATTGTTGATATTGAACTGACCAACTGCATACTTTCCTTCTTTTGCTTTCTTAAGCATCTCTGTAGCTGAAACTAACATGTAAAAAACCTCCATACTAAAAATTTTATGTTGTCTGACAAACCCCAGTTTGTCACTAACATCACGATAGGTACATTATACTCTAATCTTTTATAAAATGAAAGAAAAACTTTCCTGTATATCCCAAATATTATTGTCAAGACTCGCTCGCGAGTCTTGCGCGCCGGATTCGGGTCTGCTTTAGCAGACTCACTTCCTATTCGAATCCGTGCG
>OMSZ01000362.1 GCA_900313855.1 uncultured Eubacteriales bacterium | reverse complement strand
TAATATTGATTTATTAATATGGAGATAAGATAGTAGTGATAAAGAAAACCGCAGGCAAATGTGTCTGCGGTTTTCTTTATGGTGGGAATCATGAATGATATGTATAATTTAGTTTCAAACGATAACCCGGTTACGTCCGCTTTCCTTAGCGGTGTATAGCTTCTGATCTGCGTCGCTGATATTCTCCTCGATGGATTTGGCGGGATCAAACTGTGTTACGCCAAAGCTCATTGTATGTTTGATGACATTACCTTCGGCAACACATTCGGAGGCTTCGATAACCTTTCTTAAGGTCTCGGCCTTTTCTGCACAGGTCTTCATATCGGTATCTGTCATTATCATGATGAATTCCTCGCCGCCCCAGCGATACATTCCGTCACAGTCTCTTGTGTTCTGTACCATTATATCAGCTACGTGCTTAAGTACTTCATCACCTGCGTTGTGACCATAGGTATCATTTACTCTCTTGAACTTATCTATATCGCAGATAAAAAGTGAAAGATTTCTATCAGGATCATTGATTATCGCATTGTATGATCTGTTGAAATCCGCGAAGAAGCCCATGCGGTTCTTGAGCTTGGTAAGCTTGTCGGTGTAGGACTCCTCTAAGAATACGTCGGATTCGAGTGCAAGGCAGCATATAACGGCAGCAAGTGAAAGCTTCTTGCAATCACGAGCCTCATCGAATTTGCCGTCACCGGTTAACTTGTTGATAACCTGATATGCACCGATGAATTCGCCTTTGATGTTGGAAACCGGCATTACAAGGATCGACTTTGTAACGTAACCGGTTTTCTTATCCACCTCAGAATTGAAATACGGGTTGTTGTAAGGGTCATTGGTAACTAAAACCTTACCGTCTGCTAAGGCCTTGCCAACAAGACCTGTTGTATCAGGGATTGTGATCCTGTCTGAGCCTGTAGCGGCAGTAGTCCACAAGGTATGATTATGCTTATCCCATTTCCAGAAGCTTGCTCTGTCACTTTCTGCAAGCGTCTTACCCAAGTTAGTAAGATGCTCAAATATCTTCGAGTGATCGCCGCCCTTATCGTCACTCATTTCTTTATATAATTGCTCAGATATATCAAAAATATCTTCAAGCATGGTGTTGTTGTCATATGACATATTATTATCCTCCTGATTATAATGATTTATTATTGGTATAGAGGAGCAAGCTGCAAAGCCGTTCCATTAATCATTTCCGCCGCCTTATCTTCGTTGTCAAGATGCATGAGATATACATGCACGCCTTTGTCTGTAAGAGATTTTAGATAATCAAGCTCTTCCGAAAGACAAATGTGGACAGGAGATTTGGCAACTGATGCCTCGACATAGAGGTAGGTATTCAGATCTTCTTTGATATATTGCTTAAACGGTTCTAATGTGTTGGTGTCTCCGGTATAGATTATTGTTTTGTCATCAATACCCAGATGATACCCGAAACATCGTCCGGCAAGACCCGGGACATGTGTTGTCGGAATAACATCCTTAACCCAAAGCTTTAACATATCTGCGGTTGTGAGATGAAATGCAGCCATGTCGCAGCCCTCAAGCCGTCCTATTAGAAATCTCAGATCCTCCTTGACTTCCTGTGAAGGAGCTGCAAGAACAACCGGAACATGCCATACATAGTAGGCGTACTGTATGAGTGTTGCGATACCGCTTACATGGTCGGCATGAGTATGGGTAACGAGAACAAAAATGATGCGGACATTTCTTGATTCTGTCAGTTCTTCGATATTCATTCGTATAAGCTTATGAAATGAAGACATCGGACAATCAAGAAGAATAATGTCATCGCCGTCAGTGAAAAATGCACTGTTCTGATCATCATTAAATGCAGAACCGCGTCCAAAGAATTGCAGCAATAATCTCACCCCCCTGTTAATGTTTAATTGATAAACCCAATACACTATAATAATACTACAAAAACGGCTATTAGTCCATTGAATAATAAAAAAGAGTCTCAATTATTAAACGCTTAATTCATGAAAGTGAAATGCATTCAAGTTAAAAATGAAAACGTTTCATATTTTCACTTTACAAAAGTGCCTGCTATGACTATAATGGCGATTATGGGTGCGTAAGGCACTTTGTTTTTTGTGTGGATGAAATTGTTTTTATAATGACAACGATATTCTGCACGATTATTTTGGAAATAATATATTATTTGGATTTATTATTACATAATTAAAAGTATAAGGAGTGTTAAAGTTGAAGAACACAGTAGAGATCAGATGGCATGGCCGGGGTGGCCAGGGTGCCAAGTCGGCAGCGTTGATGCTTGCCGATGCAGCATTTATGACAGGTAAACATGTTCAGGGATTTCCGGAATATGGTCCGGAGCGTATGGGAGCGCCGATTACTGCGTATAACCGCATAAGCGAGAATCCTATCCGTGTACATTCTAATATCTATGATCCTGATTATGTTGTGGTTGTTGATGAGACGCTGCTAGAGAGCGTTGATGTTACAAGAGGGCTTAATCCTGAGGGTGCGATCGTAATCAATACAACTAAGAGTGCGGAAGATGTTAAGCCTTATCTTAAGGATTATAAGGGAAGAGTTTATACAATAGATGCAAGAGCGATTTCCGAGAAATGTCTTGGGAGGTATTTTCCTAACTCACCGATGCTTGCGGCAATAGCAGCTATAAGCAAGGTTATGACTAAGGAAGATTTCTTCCGTGAGATGGAAGGCTCATATAGACACAAATTCGCTAAAAAGCCTGAAGTTGTTGAGGGTAATCTTGCAGCGCTTAAGATGGCTTATGAGGAGGTGGAGTAAATGACGGATATTTCAAAAATTACTGAAAAAAGTGAGTGGCAGGATCTTACTGTCGGTAATCAGATATATGCTTCAGGAACCTCTAAGGCATTTAAGACAGGAGAGTGGAGAACACAGACTCCTGTATTTCACAGTGAGAAATGTAAGCAGTGTCTTTTATGTGTTCCCGTTTGTCCGGATAGTTCAATTCCTGTAATTGACTGTAAGAGACAGGACTTTGATTACGAGCATTGTAAGGGCTGCGGAATATGTTCTAAGGTATGTCCTTTTGAAGCGATAACAATGAAGGAAGGACAATAAGCTACGGACAATTAATTACGGCTTCTATGGCATTTTCTGCTATGGAATAATGATAATAATTACGGATACTATGAGTAGGAAGGATAATTAATATGGCAATAAGAGAGAGATTATCGGGAAATGAGGCAATCTCATATGCAATTAAGCAGGTCAATCCTGACGTTATGCCTGCATTTCCTATTACACCATCTACGGAGATTCCACAGTATGTGGCTAACTATATTGCAAATGGTGAGATGGATACAGATTTCATTCCGGTTGAGAGTGAGCACAGTTCGATGAGTGCAACTGTCGGCGCGTCTGCTGCGGGAGCGCGTGCACTTACGGCTACATCTTCATGTGGTCTTGCACTTATGTGGGAGGAATTATATGTTGCGGCATCTAACCGTCTGCCGCTTGCACTTTGCTTAGTTAATCGTGCACTTTCTGGACCGATTAATATCAACTGTGACCATTCGGATTCAATGGGTGCAAGAGATACAGGATTCATTCAGATATATGCTGAGAATAACCAGGAAGCATATGACAATTTTGTTCAGGCATACAGAATATCAGAGCATAAGGATGTAAGATTACCTATCATGATCTGTCAGGATGGTTTCATAACATCGCATGCGGTTGAAAATATTGAGTTATTAGAGGATGACAAGGTTAAGAACTTTGTAGGAGAATATAACCCTGAGAACTATCTGTTAAATGCAGATCAGCCGATGGCACTTGGTCCCTATGCTGTTTCTAATTATTATATGGAGACCAAGATGGCTCAGAATACTGCAATGAGAAATGCAAAGCAGGTTATTCTTGATGTTGGTAAAGAGTTTGGAGAAATGTCGGGAAGAACCTACGGTTTCTTTGAGGAATACAGATTAGAGGATGCCGATTACGCATTTGTTATCATTGGTTCTGCCGCAGGTACTTCTAAGGATGCTGTTGATAAATTAAGAGAGCAGGGCATGAAGGCCGGACTTCTTAAGCTTAGAGTGTTCAGACCGTTCCCTGATGAAGAGATTGCCAAGGCACTTTCTAATTGTAAAGCTGTTGCAATAATGGATAGAAGTGAGAGCTTTAGAAGCAAGGGTGGTCCTTTAGGAGCCGAGGTTAAGGCAGCACTTTACGATCACGCTAAGGATGTTACTGCATTTAATCTTATATACGGACTTGGTGGAAGAGACTTTACGGTAGATGCGGCAGAGGAGATATTTAAGGAACTGGCAGCTTTCGTTGAAGAAGGCAAGCCTTTTGCTGAGTACAGATATATAGGACTTCGTGGTGAAGGATATACAGAGCTTAGGACAAAGTAAGGTCAAATGCGGATCTAAGATTAGAATCAGGAAGGGAACAGATGAAATGAGTTATAATTTTAAACAGGAAATGAATAAACCGGAACGTTTGGCTCCGGGACATAGAATGTGTGCAGGCTGCGGTGG
>OMSZ01000232.1 GCA_900313855.1 uncultured Eubacteriales bacterium | reverse complement strand
CGTAGCTATAGGAGGGTAAATATATGACAAAGGCAGCAATTATAACCGGAGATTCTTATTATACATATATGGTTGAGTGCAGCGACGGGTCACTCTATACGGGATATACGAATGATCTCGATAATCGCATTAAAGTCCACAACTTAGGTAAAGGTGCCAAATATACAAGGTCAAGACTTCCTGTAAGACTTGTGTATTATGAGGTGTTTGATAACAAAAATGATGCAATGAAAAGAGAGTGTGCGATCAAGAAGCTTAGTCGTGAGGCTAAGCTTGCTTTGATAAAAACAGGAGAGAGTAAAATGGGTTCATTGTTTTTTAATGTTGATACAATAATATTTGATATGGACGGAACTGTGCTTAATACTCTTGATGACCTGACAGTGTCGATGAATTATGTGATGGATAAGTTTGGTTTTCCGCCTCATTCAAAGGAGGATTACAGACATGCATTTGGCAACGGTATCAGATATGCATTAGAGGAAACAGTTCCTAAGGAAACAACATCTGAGGTCATAGACAGGATGATTCCGGTGTTTAAGGAACACTATGACGTACATTGTCTTGACCGCACAAAACCGTATGACGGGATATCAGAGTTGATGAAACAGTTGAAGGAACGTGGTTATAAGCTGGCAATAGTCTCTAACAAGATTGATTCGGCTGTGAAGGAATTAAATGAGAGATTTTTTGACGGACTTGTTGAAGTGGCTATTGGGGAAAAGCAGGGGATAAAAAGAAAGCCTGCGCCGGATACTGTTTTTGAGGCATTAAAGGAGCTTGGCAGCAAGGCAGAGAATGCTGTCTATGTCGGTGATTCCGAGGTGGATTACGAAACGGCAAAGAATTCTTCCCTTCCGTGTATATCTGTTTTGTGGGGATTTCGGGATAAGGCTTATCTTGAGAAAAAAGGAGCTTCAATTTTTGCAGAAGCTCCGGGTGATATATTAACGCTGTTATAAAAAAATAGAATATATTTTTGCGGCATAACATAAGCCGTGATTTATGGTTATATATTATATTAATGTTTTGGAGGCGAGTTAATATGGATTTTCAATCATGGATAGAAGGAATAGATGGTCTGGCTAGTCTGTATTCATTTGATATTATGCCTGACGGAAGCTTTAGCGAGATTCGTCTGATGGCTGTTAATCAGCAGAATGTCGGAATGCTTCACATGAATCCGGAGGCACC
Organism: uncultured Eubacteriales bacterium; assembly: GCA_900313855.1. Lineage (GTDB taxonomy): Bacteria > Bacillota > Clostridia > Lachnospirales > Lachnospiraceae > CAG-590. The sequence continues at coordinate 6,321 of OMSZ01000232.1, read as the reverse complement.
GGAATTTTATCCCGGAATACCATATCGTAATTTCTGGATGGATCTTAATTTTGAAAGCTTTGTCTATAAATGTGCGAGTACGAAACAGCCGCTTTATTCATATGTTAATGCGCGTGGAGTATGGCTTAAGGGTTTTTATATTCCGATTTCGGATATGGGTAATACTTCTGGAGATACTGGTGACAGTGAGGAAAAGATAAGAACGGTATATTGCCTCTATATCATAACATACTCGGATGTAGTGGAAACAGATTCCATATCACAAAAGTCTTCCGAGGTAGCTAAAGAAATAATGGATTTAAGCGTGAAGCTTCATGAAAAACCTGACTTTTATCAGGCAATGGCTGCAGCGGCACATGAAATTAAGGAATTCTGCGGTGCGGACATATGTTCCATCTATATTGTTGATAAGAATGATAAGACATGCGAATTCATTAATGAGAATGGTGTCAATAGTGATATTCTTAATGCTCTGGCAGAAGGGATGAATCGTTCTCCGTTCGAAATGGCTATGGAATGGGAGAAGGACCTTGCACTTAGTGATTGTCTGTTGTTAGATGATCTTGGTGTAATAAAAGAACGTGATCCTGAATGGTACAGGTCTCTTTTAGGTAATGGCATCAATAATATAATTCTTTATGCAGTGCGTTATAATCAGTTGATAGTGGGCTATATATGGGCAGCCAATTTTGATACCTCAAAGATGATGCTGATCAAGGAAACACTGGAACTTACGACTTTTCTTATTGCTGCAGTAATAGCGAATCATCAGCTTGTTTCCCGTCTTGAGTTAAAGAGTACAATAGACGGACTGACACAGGTTTATAACAGAAATTCCATGGATGAGCGTGTTAACAGAATTGCTTCGGGTGAAGATAAGCTTCCCTCGTCAATTGGAATCATTTATGCCGATCTTAACGGATTAAAAACGGTAAATGATATGAAGGGACATGACGCCGGTGATAAACTCTTGTTCAGGGCTGCGGCACTTCTTAAAATAACCTTTGAGGATTATGAGATATATCGTGCCGGAGGAGATGAGTTTGTAATTATATGTCAGGATATTACTGAGGATGATATAAGACAACATATATCACAGCTTAAGAAAATGGCAGATAATACTTCGAATGTGAGCTTTGCAATCGGTTATGCATATTGTACGGGTGAATTTGATATTGATTCAGTACTGCAGCAGGCGGATGAAGCGATGTATCAGGATAAGCAGGAATATTATAAGGAGCACCCTAAACAGGATAGTAGGCGGTAATTGTTCTGACACTCAGAATGAAGTATTCGATCGCGTTTTGGCATTTCTACCGGAAATGATGTTGACCAAGACGGTTTCGGGGCAGCAAAAGAGAATGAAACAATTATAGGACGGATGGGATACTCACGGGATATGCAGTAATAGGAATTCTTGCATTTGTATTGGGAAATCTGGTAACTTTGCTTTGCCTGCGATATAAGAAGAATAGAATTTTAGAACGGTTATTATTGTTTATGGGATTTCCAAAAGCCATTTCCATGCAGGGATCACAGAAATTGGCATTCCATCACATTCTAAGGAGGCTTCTTCACTATTGGTGATGATAAGGCATTTTGAGTCTGGAATAAAGTTATGAAGCTTTACAAAAGCTCTGGTTTCCCGCTCGCGTGTATCTATGTCATCAAGAACCTGCAGGCATACCTGGATGGCGAGTTTTTCGTCAGGAATATAGAAATCAATTTCCACATTGTTTTCAAAATAGAATACATTTTCCTGACCGTAGCGTCTAAGGAGTTCTATCGCAATTAGATTTTCCAACTGTGCAGACTTGCAGTCTAGGAGCAACAATCCTACAAGACCTGAATCAATGAAGTAGTATTTGGGGGAAGTTTCTTTCTCTACAAGTTTTGCGGCATAATTTGTCAGATGGAAAATGAGATAGGAATCTTGCATATATCCGACATAGTTTATTACTGTCTGTTTGCCCAGAGATGTTCCTGCACTCTTCGCGATGTTAGTCAGTCTGGTAAAGGATAGCGGCTTGGTAATGGACTCTGCTATTTTCTTTAATAATAGTTTTATGGCAAAGTCGTTTGTAACTTTATTTCTTGTAATAATATCGCCCAGATAAACTGTCTGATAAATGCTGCTTAAAAAAGTTCTTTTGTTTTGGATTTCCACAAGTTCAGGAAATGCACCGTAAGTAATGTATTCATTGTAATGTGAGAGTACCTCAGCTTTATCACTTGTACTAAGTATATCCAGATAATTTTTATCTTTCCCATTTGCAATCAGATACTCGGCAAAAGAATAGGGAAACACCTTCATTATTATAAAACGTCCGCCTAATGTGGAGGCAATCTCACTACTGAGCATTCTGCTGTTGCTTCCGGTGATACTTATTTTGTATTTCATATCTGCAACTCTTCGTACGAATTTCTCCCATCCGTCAATGTTTTGAATTTCATCAAAAAAGAGATAGGGTTTAATACCGGTTCCTGCAAGTTCCAGTCCGATTTCCAGTATTGTATTCAAATCCTCAGATGTGATTTCCAAAAGACGCTCATCTTCAAAATTCACATAAACAATCTGGGATAAAGGAACTTTCTTTTCAAGTAAGTTTTTTATCTGCTGATACATCATATAAGATTTTCCGGTTCTTCTAATGCCAACAAAACAATAGTTAACATTTTCTTCTAAAGGATAATGTCTGGCAATCAAAGGGTTGTTCAAGTAAATATCCTTTTGATCAACCATAATCTGCTTTAAGCTATCTCTGTTCATAATAATGCCTCCTAAATTCTTTGTTGGTAAAACAATTATATACGATTATTGTTCTGTATGCAAGACAAAAAGGAGAAAAAAGTGTTTTTCAACCAGTATATTGTTAGTATATGCAGAAAACATATATATTACATGTAAAGTTTTTCGGTACATATATGCTAAGAAGGTAAGTGTTAAGTGATGAAGAAGTAGCGGTAAAGTAGTGGTGAACTGTTACGTTAATAAAGTAATTATAAGATAATAAGAAAATTTATTAAATTGGTGAGTAAAAATGAGTTATACCCTTGAATAAAAATTACTATCATAGGGTAAATCAAAATGACGGAGAAACGAAACATATGTTAATTTTGAAGAATTACCTGAACTTAAGGTTAAAATAGAAAAGAGAAAGAACCGGAAAGACTACCATGATTTTTCAGATTCTGCTGAAAGATAAATAATAGAGTAATCATTTCGCCATGTATTGTGTCATATGTTTTTTGATAGCCTCAAAGGTTTTGTCGCTTATATAATGTTCAACCCTGCATGCATCTTCGGCGGCGGTCTCTTCATCAACGCCTATATTAATAAACATCTGGGTAAGTACCGTGTGACGTTCATATATTCGTTTCGCAAGTATCTTGCCGGCTTCTGTAAGCCTGATAAAGCCATCCTCAGTCTTCTTAATAAGTCCTTCTTCTTTGAGTAATCCTAAGGCACGACTTACAGATGGTTTGGAATATCCCATATAGTCACCGATATCTATCGCGCGGACCTCGTTAGATTCCTGTGAAAGCACATAAATTGTTTCAAGATACATTTCTCCGGATTCCTGTAATGCCATGTTATTATCTCCTTTGAGTAATATAGAATATAGGTAAATGTTAAGCTATATACAAAAACAACGAATAAAAAAGAGTTTCGCTCGCATCAGTTTATTAATTAGCGTAAGTTTACCACAAAATCCTGTAAAATTCAAATAATATATTAAATCAGGGTCAGCTATAGAAATAATGTTTTTATAAAATTAAAAATTGTTGTTGACTTTTAAGAATAAGTGTAATACAATACACAAGAGTTAGATAAGACTAACTAATGCGCAGATATTATATTTATGATATTTAAAGAATGATGAAACTGCAAGGGTTTGCGTAAGAGATGTATAGATTAGAGGTGGATAACATGACGCTTAACGAGGCTGAACTTGAAAAGGAATATATTATTAAGTCTGTGGATACCGGCGGTGATGAAGACATGGAAGGCTTCCTTTTTTCATTGGGCTGCTATAGCGGCGAGACGATAACGGTTGTTGATAAGAGACGTAATCTTGTGGTGTCTATCAAGGATGCAAGATACAATATAGATCCGGAGCTTGCGGCGGCAATAATTATATGAAAAAATCCATGGAGCCGAAGACAATATGAAAAAATTAGTGCCTAATAATGGCACTATATTTTATAAATAATGGTTAGCATCAACTAACCTATTTAATTGATTTTATAAGGAGGAGTCGTTATGAGAATTGCGTTAACAGGTAATCCTAACAGTGGTAAGACCACGATGTACAACGCATTAACAGGACGAAATGAAAAAATCGGTAACTGGGCAGGAGTTACCGTGGATAAGAAGGAGAGTCCTATCAAGAAGATTTACAATGGTACGGGCAAAGAGCTTATCGCAGTCGATCTGCCCGGTGCATATTCAATGTCACCATTTACATCAGAGGAAAGTATTACAAGTGGATACGTTAAGAATGAGCATCCGGATGCGATCATCAATATCGTGGATGCAACTAACTTAAGCCGAAGCTTATTCTTTACAACGCAGCTGCTTGAACTTGGAATCCCTGTTGTTGTTGCTCTTAACAAAAGCGATATCAATGACAAGAAAGGGAATACTATTGATGAGAAGAAGCTGTCTGAACAGCTTGGATGTCCGGTTGTAAAAACCGTCTCTACACAGGAAAACGGTATAAGAGATGCAGTTACAGCTGCGGCTGAGCTTGAAGGGCAGGGACAGAAGGCGCCGTATGTTCAGGGAGATATAGATCTTACTGATAAGGCTGCTGTTGAGGCTGCCGACAGAAAACGTTTTGAGTTTGTTAAATCCATTGTAAGCGGAGTTGAAAAACGTAAGGTGCTTACAAAAGATAAGAATAAGGGTGATGCGATTGATAAGATAGTAACACACCCGATTTTGGGATTAGCAATATTTGCAGCTGTTATGTGGGTTGTATTCTATGTTTCGCAGACAACGGTCGGAACATGGCTTGCCGATATTCTTGCAGGCTGGATTGAGACGTTTCAGGGCTGGGTAGGAGATAAGATGGCAGATGCCAATCCACTCCTGTATGCGTTGCTGGTTGATGGTATTATAGGCGGTGTCGGTGCCGTTGTCGGTTTCCTCCCTCTTGTTATGGTTATGTATTTCCTCATTGCTCTTTTGGAGGACTGCGGTTATATGTCAAGAGCAACGGTTGTGCTTGATCCGATATTTAAGAGGGTTGGTCTTTCGGGTAAATCTGTTATCCCGATGATCATCGGTACAGGCTGCGGTATTCCTGCGATCATGGCATGCCGTACAATACGTAATGAAAGAGAGAGACGCTCAACAGCGATGCTTGCAACATTTATGCCTTGTGGTGCCAAGCTCCCTGTTATAGCACTTTTTGCGGGAGCATTTTTCCCGAATTCAAAATGGGTAAGCTTTGTATGTTATATGTTAGGTATTGTGCTTATTCTTCTTGGAGCTTTGCTTATCAAGGCAATTACAGGTATGAAGTTTAGAAAGTCATTCTTTATCATAGAGCTTCCTGAGTACAAGGCACCAAGTCTTGTGTTTGCCTTAAAGTCAATGCTTGAGAGAGGTAAAGCATACATCGTTAAAGCAGGAACAGTCATTCTTGTATGTAATACAGTAGTTCAGATAATGCAGGCATTTAACTGGCAGTTCGAGGCTGTCGAGGAGGGTATGGAAGATACCTCAATCCTCGCAAGTATAGCCGGACCGTTTTCTTACCTCCTTATCCCTATAGTCGGCGTCGCAGCATGGCAGCTTGCGGCTGCGGCGATCACCGGCTTTATAGCAAAGGAGAATGTTGTTGGTACGATAGCCACCGTATATGCTATCACGAATCTTGTAGATCCTGAGGAGCTTGAGCTTATCGGAGAGGGTAATGCTGTTGCGGCTGTTATGGGTATAACAAAGGTTGCCGCTCTTGCATACCTTATGTTCAACTTATATACACCACCATGCTTTGCAGCACTTGGTGCGATGAACTCTGAAATGAAGTCGGCGAAATGGCTCTGGGGCGCGATAGCGTTACAGCTTTCAACAGGATTTATCGTAGGTTTCCTTGTTTATCAGATAGGAACACTTATAACAACAGGAGCTCTTGGCGCAGGCTTTGTTGGAGGACTTGTATTCATCATCATCTTTGCGTTTGTAGTAACAATGCTTATCAACTCTAACAAAAAGCAAATGGCACTTGAATATAAGCTTGATTAATGGATTGATAATTACTATGTACAATCGGTATAATCTATGCTATATCATTGATTGATGATAATTTG
>OMSZ01000220.1 GCA_900313855.1 uncultured Eubacteriales bacterium | reverse complement strand
ATATATGACAATACTTATGATCGTCATTGTAGCAGTGCTTGTTGTTATCAATTCTGCCGAGGTTTCTAATAAGCTTACCAGAAGAAATGATGAACTGATAGAGGTTAGATCAGCTAATAATGCTGAGCTTATTAACGCCTGGTTCAAGGAACAGGGAAGCATGGTTGAAATGATGACTAATGCCGTTTCTATGATGGATTATGAGAATACGGATGCGATAATGGATTATCTTGAGAAATGTCTTGCCAAGAATCCGAGCGCGTTGATGTATTATGTTTGTTATGATTATAATGGCGGAGTATTTTCTGCCGGACATGAGACGTTAGATCTTGATCCTACAACCAGAGGATGGTGGATCGATGCTCAGGCTAACGGAAAGCTTACATATACAGAGCCGTATCAGGATTTTGCCACCGGAGGTATGATCGTGTCGGTAACGGTTCCTTATAAATGTGAAGATCACACGTGTGCGGTACTTGCTGACATTTCCATTGATTCGCTTGTTGAAACTGTTAATTCGATAAGTGATAACGAAAATGTGAGCAGTTTCCTGTTGGCTTCGGACGGAAGTGTAATAACTCATCCTAATGGTGATTTCCTTCCTAAAGAGGATGGCAATACTATTCTTTCAGATCAGATAAAGATTGATGTTAATAATAGCAGTGTTCAGAAGCTTAAGGATTATGATGGTAAAGAAAAGAGCTTTGTCGTTAATGATATAGCGCAGACAGGTTGGAAGCTTGGAATTGCGGAGAATGTTTCGGTTGTTACATCAGAAGTGATGAAGGTGGTTTTCAAGAATGTGCTGGCAGCGCTGATAATCATCATATTAGGTATTATTGCGATGCATCTTATCATGGATAAGCATCTCGGTCAGCTTGCAAGGATACGTTTGTTTATCAAGGATAAGGTTGTCGGCAGAGAGCATGTTAAAGCAATGCCGTCAGAGAGTGCGGAAATAGGATATCTGATTGATGAATTGGAGAACCGTTTCTTAGGAACTATAAGGCAGACAACGGATGAGTCTGCTCTTATCGAAAGCGATATGAAGCTTGCTATTGAGAGAGTCAGTTCGATCAATTCAGGGATCGGCAACATCAGTGAAGCTATTGAATCGACTAATGCCAATACTGAAGAACAGACCAATAATATCTCAAGTATTTTTGAAATGAGTGAAGAAATAGGTGATGCAATAGATGCGCTTGCTAATGAAGCTCAGGAGATGGCTGAAAAAGCCAAGGGCATTATCAAGGAGGTAAGTGTTGCAATACCTGATATCAGAACTAACAGAGACCGTGCGGTTTTGATAGCTAATGAAAGTAAGGATCGTTTGGTACAGGCTATTGAGGAGACTAAGGTTATAGAAGAGATAGTTGAGGTTTCCAGAGCTATTATGAGTATTGCGAGCCAGACCAATCTTTTGGCATTAAATGCATCAATTGAGGCAGCGCGTGCCGGTGAAGCTGGCAAAGGTTTTGCTGTTGTTGCTGAGGAGATTAAGAATCTTTCATCAACTACGAGTGATGAGATTGAAAAGGTCAGCACAATAACTGCGAAGGTTATGGAGAGTGTTAAGAGACTTTCGGATGAAAGCAGTAAGATCCTTGAGTTCTTAAGCGTGGATGTAATGAATGATTATGAAACCTTGTCTAACCTGGCTGAAGGATATAATAGAGATGCATCCTTCTATGCCAATGAGAGTAGTACAATAGGCGCAAGCTCAGAAGAGTTGGCTGCATCGGTTTCTAACATTAATGATCTTCTTAACAGATTGAACCAGTCACAGAGACAGATTGATGAGGCACTTCGTGATGTCAATCATAATGTACAGATGATCGCGGATAATTCACAGGATGCAACTAAGGATGTTGAGGATGTTATGAATCGTATAGATTCTCTGCAGACTACCTTGAGTTCATTTGATATTTAAATAATATATTGGGGCGGCATAATTGAAGGATTGGAGATTTTATAATGACTGATAATTCTAAGATCAGTTGGAGCAATAAGCATGTGAAGGGAATCGTTTGTATTCTTTTTGCAGCGTTGGGTTTTTCGTTTATGACGTTCTTTGTAAGGATTTCGGGTGACCTTCCTACGATGCAAAAGGCTTTCTTTCGCAATGCTTTTGCCGCAGTGGTCGCCCTTTCGCTTCTTGTAAAGGAAGGAAAGGGGATACATATAGTCAAAGAGAACAGGATGGATATTTTTATGAGATGCCTTTTCGGAACATCGGGGCTGATATGTAATTTCTATGCGATAGACCATCTTGGTATAGCCGATGCTAATATGCTTAATAAGTTGTCGCCTTTCTTTGCAATACTTGTATCTATACCTCTTTTGAAGGAAGTGCCTTCAAAGGTGGATATCGTGACAACAATAATAGCATTTATCGGGGCAGTGTTTATTATAAGACCATCCGGTGGCGCGGCGGCTATACCGGCGCTGCTTGGACTTTATGGAGGTTTTGGAGCCGGAACTGCTTATGCTTTTGTAAGAAAGCTTGGTAAGAAGGGCGAGCGGACGCCGATAATCGTCATGTGTTTTTCGCTTTTTTCCTGTCTCGTTACCGGACCATTTCTAATATTTGATTATCATCCGATGTCTTTTAAGCAGTTTATGTTTTTGATGTTGGCGGGTGTCGGCGCATCTGTCGGACAGTTTTCGATAACAACAGCGTACAAATATGCACCTGCCAAAGAAATATCGGTTTTTGATTATACGCAGGTAATATTTGCCGCGATCTGGGGAATGATCTTTCTTGGTGAGATTCCGGTTATGCTCAGTATTATCGGGTATATTATAATAATAGGTATGGCGGTGCTTCGGTGGTATTATAATCTTCATCACCTTGACTGATGCTGAAAGTGTGATATACTGTTACTGTTCAAGGGTGATATCTGCAATCTGAAGGTGAATACCGAAAGGTGCCGATGAACGATACAATTTGGTTAATGATTGATCTGATATAGATATGGAGTAATGACTTTATGGATAGAGTAGAGCTGCAGTATAATGTTTTAAAGCAATTGATATCATATAGTGAGAGTCTCATACCTGCCCTGCAGAATCTCATAGAGGAGCTTAGGGGCGAGGAAAGAGATGACACAAGCGATTATCTTAATGAGGTTATCTCGGGTATCAACTGGGAGATAGAGGTATATAACCAGTGTGCTGATATAATAAATGAGCGCACGAGTTATATTGATAAGAAATCCATGATTAGTGCGGTTAAGAATCTGGGAAGTACACTTGGCAGCGGAGATTACAAACTTGTTGCGGATTGTCTCGAAGATGATTTCATACCATTTCTCAATAAGCTGACTCTAGTAGCCAAGATGATAGCGGGAGAGACTGCCGTATAATTCAATAATAAAGGGTGTCAGGAGATTATCCTGACACCCTGTTTTTGCTTTATCTGTAATCGTTAAATAACAATCCTGAATATTTGGATGGATTATAAGGATTAGGATATGTACTTCCTGTGTTAGGATATGTAACGACAACCTTGTCTATGTAATCTATCGGATTAAGTGACATTTTCCCGGTTGTTTTATCCAGATCCTTCTTGAAATCTGAAATCTTTTCGTTGAACAGGGTCTGTATCCTGGTGCTCGAGAAGATCTCGTCATCATCGGTACGTACCAGATGTCCTTCTTCGTCTATATTGATTCCGGCGGCGTTAAGCTCTTCTTTGTGCCGGTTGGCGACACCTGTAATATCTCGGAACAGCTTTCCTGCACCCTTCTGATCTTCGTTCTGTGACAGATCAACTAATGCATTGTATGAATTCAGAAAATCAGAAATCTTATCCGAAAGCTTCTCCTCATCGGGAACATAACCTATATGTATCGGTTCTTCACTTGTCGAAAGAAGATCTATATCCATTGAATGATTTAACGAGATTCTGTTGCTTACGGCGGTGTGCAGGTTGTCGTTGATATAGAATTCCGCATCCGAAGGAGGAGTTTCTACCTGTTCAACACCGAGTGCCGAAGTGATGTCATTCTCAAGATATGATTCGTCAAATGAGAATATCAGATCTTTGTTTTCCGGCTTGCCGACATCATCGGAACGAAGTACCAAAGCGCTTGTGCCATCCATACGGTTGCTTCTTACCGATGCGCGAACGCCAATATCGTTATCGTTAATGGCACTGGCAAGGTTGCGCTGGATACCGATGTTATTGTCATTGTCGTGAATATTCATATGGAAGGTATATTCGTTGTCATTAACGGCTATTCCGAATGAATAACTGCCCGGAGGTATCGATAATTCACCGGAAGGAAGATAGTAACCTACGTTGGTCTGTCCTTTTGCCAAAGAATTAACCTGTATGGTAAGGTCTTCCGGCAGCTCCTCTGATGCATCTTCACGAAGTCGGGCATAGGCAACCTTCTCGTTGCTTGAAACAGCCTTCATCTCGGCAAATCCCTTATTGCCGTCACCACTTAATGAATCACTCTCTGCCTCTAATGCCATCGCGGCTTCCTTGATTCCGATTGCATAAGCCTGAATCTGATCGGAGAAGGTAAACTTATAAAGCGGTGAATCTTTATTCTGCTTAACTATGTTCTGATATAATGTTTTCAAGTCATCTTTCTTATGGGAAGAATTAGACTTCTGATTGCCTTTGGGCGGCAGAATAGTCGAACTATAATAGTTATAGACGTTATTCAGATTAACCATAACAGCTACCTCCTTCCTTGGATATTGTGCTTAGAAATGATCAGGAGTCTGCCGCCAGTCCATTGGGGCTACTACTCCATGATTTGATAGTTAAAAGAATTATAACACGTGTAAACAAACGTGTCTATTGGTAAAATATACAAAGATTTACGGGCGTAATCAATCGAAAATTGTGCATAATTACAATGGCATTTACGGATTTCAGCGCATTTATGGACTGCTCCATTTTGAAGGAAATGATCGTGACAATAAAAAAGGTGTTGACATCGTTTCTTATATGTGGTATCGTATGTCGCGATGAACTGCCGAAGACAGTAGGTACCATTTTGGGTGTAAGCTTAGCGCCTACCGAGGAAAGTCATGGGATTACTTATTATGATAGTATCACGATTATGACATTTCACTCTGTGTTTTCGGACACGGAGTTTTTTTATTTTTTGTGCAGTCATTAATAATACTAACAAGGAGGCACAGATACGATGGCAAAGGTAGAGTTAAAACAGCCTATCGTTGAGGAGATCAAAGCTCAGCTTGAAGGCGCTCAGTCAGCGGTACTTGTTGATTATCGTGGTCTTACCGTAGAGCAGGACACAAAGCTTCGTAAAGAGCTTCGTGAAGCAGGCGTAATCTACAAGGTATATAAGAACACAATGGTTCGTTTCGCCATTGACGGTACAGAGTTTGAGCCTTTGAAGGATCAGTTGGAAGGACCTAACGCGATCGCAATCTCTAAGGATGATGCAACAGCACCTGCAAGAATTCTTGCTAAGTTTGCTAAGAGCGCAGAAGCATTAGAGATAAGATGCGGTATCGTAGAGGGAACATTCTATGATCAGGCAGGAATTAAAACTATTTCCAGCATCCCTTCAAGAGAGGAATTGCTTTCAAAGATGCTTGGAAGCTTACAGTCACCTATCACTAATTTTGCAAGAGTACTTAATCAGATCGCAGAAAAAGGCGATGGTGCAACAGAGACAGCAGAAGCTTAATATCTGCACAATAATTTGAAAATAAGAATTAATGGAGGAATTTATAATGACTACTCAGGAATTTATCGAAGAGATCAAGAAGTTAAGCGTTTTAGAGTTAAATGAATTAGTTAAGGCTTGTGAGGAAGAGTTCGGCGTATCTGCAGCAGCAGGCGTTGTAGTTGCAGCAGCAGGTGCAGTAGCAGGCGGAGAGGCAGCAGCTGAGAAGGATGAGTTCGATGTAGAGCTTACAGAGGTTGGTGCTAACAAGGTTAAGGTTATCAAGGTTGTTCGTGAGGTAACAGGTCTTGGACTTAAGGAAGCTAAGGAAGTTGTTGATGGCGCACCTAAGGTTGTTAAGGAAGGCGCATCTAAGGCTGAGGCTGAGGATATCAAGACTAAGCTTGAGGCTGAGGGAGCTAAGGTTACTCTTAAGTAATTATTTTAAAATGATCAGTAGCGGCGCAGCAGATGACATCTGCTGTGCCGTTTCTTAGCTTTACCGGGGAGATTAATCAATAAGTTTATTAATATATATTGTTGATTAATTAAAGAAATCATACATATTGGTATAAGTATTCCGGTAAGGTGAAGCGTAACAACTTACAATATCATAATTATTCTACTATATGTGGGAGCCTGATCTAAAGGCATCCACAATATCTTCTATAATCTAAAAAACTTGTCAATACCCCCAAAAAGTTGTTGACACTGGAAATTCTTGGTGTTACAATAGTAAAATGTGATTATTGTGGGTATCTATCCTCAATAGCCATTTTATCAATATAGTCAAGGGGTGAAAACGTCAATGGAAAAGAACAGAATCAGTCCTGTGAACGCGGGAAAAGGAATCCGAATGAGTTATTCCAGACAAAAGGAAGTACTTGAGATGCCAAATCTCATAGAAGTCCAGAAGGACTCTTACCAGTGGTTCCTTACTGCGGGACTCAAAGAGGTGTTCGATGATATTTCTCCGATTACTGATTATTCGGGTCAGCTCAGCTTGGAATTTGTAGATTTTCAGCTTTGCGAAGAGGATAAGAAGTATACTATTGGAGAATGTAAAGAGAGGGATGCTACATATGCAGCTCCTTTGAAAGTTAATGTGCGTCTTCATAATAAGGAAACGGACGAGATCAACCAGCATGATATCTTTATGGGAGATCTTCCCCTGATGACAGAGACCGGTACCTTTGTTATTAATGGTGCTGAGCGTGTTATCGTAAGTCAGTTGGTTCGTTCTCCCGGCATTTATTATGCGATCAGCCATGATAAATTAGGTAAGACTCTCTATGCATGTACAGTTATTCCTAATCGTGGTGCATGGCTTGAGTACGAAACAGATTCAAATGACGTTTTTTATGTACGTGTAGATAGAACAAGAAAGGTGCCGATTACCGTACTTATTCGTTCTTTGGGTATCGGAACCAATGAAGAGATCAAAGAATTGTTTGGTGATGAGCCTAAGATCATTGCCAGCATGGAAAAGGATCCGTCCACAAATTATGAGGAGGGTCTGTTAGAGTTATATAAGAAGATTCGCCCCGGAGAGCCTCTTGCAGTTGAAAGTGCAGAGAATCTCATTAATGCTATGTTCTTTGATCCGAGACGTTATGATCTTGCTAAGGTCGGACGTTATAAGTTTAACAAAAAGCTTGCATTTAGAAACCGTATTGCAGGACATGTTCTTGCAGAGGATGCGGTTAGTCCTGTTACAGGCGAGGTTATAGCCAAAGCGGGTGATAAGCTTACAAGAGAAACAGCTCAGGCAATACAGTATGCGGCTGTTCCTTATGTAATGATCCAGACTGAGACACGTAATGTCAAGGTACTTTCTAATATGATGGTTGATATTAAGGAGTATGTTGATTTTGATACAGAAGAGCTTGGCGTAACTGAGGAAGTATTCTATCCTATTCTTGCTCAGATGTTAGAAGAGTACAAGGATGAGGAAGAATTGAAACGCGCAATTAAGCGTGATATACATGATCTTATACCTAAGCATATTACTAAGGAAGATATTCTGGCTTCTATCAGCTACAATATTCACCTTGAGTATGGTATCGGTAATGATGATGATATCGATCATTTGGGTAACCGTCGTATCCGTGCGGTTGGTGAGCTCTTGCAGAATCAGTATCGTATAGGTCTTTCAAGACTTGAGAGAGTTGTAAGAGAGAGAATGTCAACACAGGATATTGAGACGATAACACCTCAGTCACTTATCAATATTAAGCCGGTAACCGCTGCTGTTAAGGAGTTCTTCGGAAGTTCACAGCTGTCACAGTTCATGGATCAGAATAATCCGCTTTCCGAACTTACTCATAAGAGACGTTTATCAGCATTAGGACCCGGTGGTCTTTCAAGAGATCGTGCCGGTTTCGAGGTGCGTGATGTTCACTATACACATTACGGAAGAATGTGTCCTATCGAGACACCTGAAGGACCTAACATCGGACTTATCAATTCACTTGCTACTTATGCGAGAATTAATCAGTATGGTTTTGTTGAGGCTCCTTATAGAAAGCTCGACAAGACAGATCCTAAGAATCCTATCGTAACAGATGAGGTTGTTTATCTTACTGCTGACGAAGAGGATAATTATGTAGTTGCACAGGCTAATGAGCAGGTTAATGCTGACGGAACCTTTGTACGTTCACGTATTGCAGGTCGTTTCCGTGAGGAGACAGCGGAGTTTGACAGAGAGAGAGTTGATCTTATGGACGTTTCTCCTAAGATGGTATTCTCTGTGGCAACATCAATGATTCCTTTCCTGGAGAATGACGATGCTAACCGTGCACTTATGGGATCTAACATGCAGCGTCAGGCTGTTCCGCTTCTTAAGACTGAGGCACCGATAGTCGGTACAGGTATGGAGGAGAAGGCGGCAGTTGATTCGGGCGTATGTATAATTGCTAAGCATGATGGTGTCGTTGAGCGTTCAACAAGCAAAGAGATCGTTGTCAAATGTGATGACGGAAGCAAGGATACTTATGAAGTTATCAAGTTTGCAAGAAGTAATCAGGGTAACTGTATGAATCAGCGCCCTATCGTTAACAAGGGTGACCGCGTTAAGGCCGGTGACGTTATTGCAGATGGTGCTTCTACAGCGGGCGGTGAGATCGCGCTTGGTAAGAACCCGCTTATCGGATTCATGACCTGGGAAGGTTACAACTACGAGGATGCGGTATTGCTTAGTGAAAGACTTGTTCAGGAGGATGTATATACTTCTGTTCATATAGAAGAGTATGAGGTTGATGCCAGAGATACTAAGTTAGGACCTGAGGAGATCACAAGAGAGCTTGCAGGTCAGTCTCAGGATCTTCTCAAGAATCTTGATGAGAACGGAATTATCCGTATTGGTGCGGAGGTTCGTGCTAATGATATTCTTGTTGGTAAGGTTACTCCTAAAGGAGAGACTGAGCTTACCGCAGAAGAGAGACTGCTTCGTGCGATCTTTGGAGAGAAGGCAAGAGAGGTTCGAGATACTTCACT
>OMSZ01000075.1 GCA_900313855.1 uncultured Eubacteriales bacterium | reverse complement strand
TCTGCTTTGTATCAGCAAATAAAAGCTTTAAAAAATCTCCCTGAGCAAGCATAACTATCTGCGAAAACTGATCCCTGTTAATCCCAAGAAGCTCAACTACAGCAGCATTAACCTCCTTAATTCCCGTAACCGGCTCACCATCCGGTTTGATCAATTCCGCACCCGGAGCCTGCCTGGTAGTCTTAACAGGTATCTGATCAGCACTCTGTCCATTAACCTGATCACCACTCTTAGCGGTAGTCTTACCACCCCTAAGTACCGGTCTTTCATATTCCGGATTTCTCCTGATTCTATATTCTTTACCTGCATGAACAAATGTCATCTCAACCTCAGAAGGCATACCCGGTTTGGCATACATCGAACGAAGCATGGTACTGTCACGGTTATCACCGCTTGCCTCACCAAAAAGCACATATGAGATCGCATCAAAAACAGTAGTTTTACCCGCTCCGGTCTCACCTGTGATAAGATACAGCCCCTTACTTCCAAGCTTACTCATATCTATCTCTGTAACGTCTGCATAAGGTCCGAATGCAGACATCTTAAGCTTTAACGGTCTCATATATCATCCCTCCCATATACTGCTTATACATTCTTTGATAAATGAACTCTGTTCCTCATCCATTGTCTGTCCGTTCTGCTTCTCATAGAACTCATCAAAAAGCTCCATCGGAGATTTCTCCTCTATGTTATTGATCTCATCCAATGTCATATCACTTCTTGTCCTCTTATTGTCATAGCTTATCTTCATAATATTCGGATACACAGTTCTCATCTTGTTGATCGCATCTATGACATCATTCTCATCTGTCAATATAACATGGAGATAATCATCTGTTGCCGTCCCTTCATAGTTATCCTTAAGCATCAGCTCATCATACGTTCCCTTGATCTCTCTCATATCATGAGACGGCTTAAGGGCGATCTCCCTGATATCAACTTTTCCCTTTGATCCGAATTCAAGCATCGTGACAGATTTGTTGTGCCTTACCTCGGAAAATGAATATTTGAGCGGCGTGCCACAATATCTTATCGTATCTCTCTGCACAGACTGTGCTTTGTGAAGATGTCCTAAAGCGACATAATCAAAAGGAGCAAAAACACCCGCATCAACATTGTCAAGTCCTCCAACAGAGATCTCCTCAGAATCACACCTTTCTGCTCCGGTCACAAACTGGTGCGCGATCAGAATATTCCTCTCATCAGTATTGACATTCATATGCTCTATTGCAACCCGGCATGCATCCGTATAATCATTGATCTCTTCATCGGGGAAAATGCTGCGGACAACGATCGGTTTGACGAAAGGTAGCATATAGATATTAAGCTTTCCATGTTCATCTTCTGCCGTAATGCATCTTACATTACCGTCATACACAGGCGCCAAATGAATTCCCGTCGATTCGACAAGCGCACTATGATCGGAAAATCTTATAGCAGAATCATGGTTACCACTGATCGCATAAACCGGTATCTTCTTCCTTGAAAGGCTTACAAGAAAATCATCCCAGACCTTCATGGCATCCTCTGCCGGCACAGTTCTGTCATATACATCGCCGGCAACGATAACTCCATCCGGTTTCTCATCATTAATTAACGACATTATCTCTTTCAAAATATACTTCTGATCCTCAAGCATCGGAAATTCATTGACACGCTTTCCAAGATGCAGATCCGACAAATGCACAAGCTTCATATATTGATACCTCCCCTTCGAATATAATAATTTAATTACATCTACTATACCATACATTCATGTCATACCATGGCTATTTTTTAAATTTTTTTATAATTAGTACTACAATATCGATCACTGCTCAATATATAGTATACTGCTCATATTTATTGAATTTCCTCTTTACAAACACGCATTATGAGGTCTATACTATTCCTCGGTTTATTTAGTAAATAAGGCAGTCTGCCTTTGGGGCAGCTTTTCATACCGGGTTTTACACAAGGAGGAATAAAGATGCAGCACATACGACTCAGCGATAAAACGCAGAAATTGGAGCAGGATCCATATATTTACCAGCTTCAGGATGTCAAGGAGCCTGAGCTTTTCCGCGAAATGTTCCCATATACGGAAACACCGAAAATCGCATTCAACTACAGGCGCGTGCCGGAGAATATGCCTGAGGATATATTTATAACCGACACCTCGTTCCGTGACGGACAGCAGTCAAGAACCCCTTACACAACAGAGCAAATGATACATATATATAAGCTCCTGCATAAGTTAGGCGGCAAGCACGGAATGATAAGACAGACTGAATTCTTCGTATACTCAGAGAAGGATCGCGCGGCGTTGGAAAAGTGTATGGAGCTGGATTATGATTTCCCTGAGATAACAACATGGATACGTGCCAACAAGAAGGACTTCGAACTTGTCAAATCCATCGGCGTTGCAGAAACCGGTGTGCTTGTAAGCTGTTCGGATTACCATATATTCCACAAGATGGGACTTACACGCGCACAGGCATTGGATAAATATCTTGGAATTGTTTCAGACTGTATCGAGGCCGGCTTACGCCCAAGATGTCACTTTGAAGATATTACAAGAGCTGATTTCTATGGCTTTGTTGTTCCATTTGCCGCAAAGCTTATGGAGCTGTCAAAAGATAGCGGCGTACCGATAAAGATTCGCGCCTGTGACACTATGGGCTACGGCGTTCCGTATCCCGGTGCTGCTCTTCCACGAAGCGTTTCAGGAATCATTTACGGTCTCATGCACCATGCAGATGTTCCTTCAGAGATGCTCGAATGGCATGGTCATAACGATTTCTACAAGGGCGTTGTAAATGCTACCACAGCCTGGATGTACGGCGCATCCGCTGTCAACTGTTCACTCCTTGGAATCGGTGAGCGTACAGGAAATGTTCCGCTTGAGGCAATGGTATTCGAATACGCATCTTTACGCGGACACCTTAACGGCATGAATACCCAGGTGATCACGGAATTGGCAGAATATATACAGAACGAAACCAATTATAACCTTCCGCCGATGACACCTTTTGTAGGCGCCAACTTCAACCTCACAAGGGCCGGAATCCATGCAGACGGAATGATGAAGGATCCCGAGATATACAACATTTTTGACACGGAAACAATACTTAACCGTCCTCCGAAGGTTTCAATAACAAACACCTCCGGAATTGCCGGAATCGGTTTCTGGGTAAATGATTACAGAAGAAAGCTTGGAGAATCCGAGCTTCCCAAGACGGCACCAATCATCCAAAAGATTGCCGAATGGGTAACAGAAGAATATGATAACGGAAGAATAACAATAATCAGCGATGACGAAATGATAGCAAAATACCACGAGTTCTCTTAATGAGAACCCGTGGTATTCTTAATTATACATTCTTATGATATACGAGTTATACCATCTTATCAATCATTGAGAGAACCTCACGTCCAAGCTCATCTGAAAGCGCCTTGGCATCCTCTAATGAAGATCCCTTAACACCGTAGTAGAACTTAACCTTCGGCTCTGTTCCTGAAGGACGTACACAAAGCCATGCACCGTCATTCATATCGTAATAGAGAACATTTGAGCTTGGAAGTCCGGTCGGTTTAACCTCTCCGGTCTTAACATCCTTAATGGTGTCTGCCTTGTAATCTCTTGCTGCCACAACCTCATATCTGCCAATCTTAGCAGGTGTCTCTTTTCTCAAGGTATCCATTATAGACTGAATCTTTGCAAGTCCTTCAAGTCCCTTGAAGCCGACTGACTGGATCGCATCAATGTAATAGCCGTATTTCTCATACATATCTACCATTGCATCCCATAAGGTCTTACCCTGGCTCTTGTAATATGCAGCTGCCTCGCAAAGCGCCATAGTTGCAACGATAGCATCTTTATCTCTTGCATGTGTTCCGATAAGACATCCATAACTCTCTTCAAAGCCAAACAGATATGTACCTTTGCCACTCTGCTCAAAGCCAAGTATCTGTTGACCGATATATTTGAAACCGGTAAGAACCTCTATAAGTCTTATATTGTAT
>OMSZ01000110.1 GCA_900313855.1 uncultured Eubacteriales bacterium | reverse complement strand
TCCTGATGTTCTTAAAAATCTTAAGGTTGAAGCAGGAAAGATAGTCGGTACGACAACGGATATGGAGTATGCCGATAGTGAGACTGCAGATACATGGGTGGGCTGTAATAACGAATACACCGAGGTTTCAAAGGGCACCTGGTATGTGAGACTTAAGGGAACAGAAAGCCCCGGTCCAGCAGTAAAGGTGGAAGTGACAGAGGATATACCTGCTTTGCCGGATGGCGGGAACAGTGTTCAAAATGGAAACGGGCAGACAGAAAATGGACAAAATACAGGTAGCCAGACGGGTGTGACACAGACAGAGAATGGTAAGGCTGATACCGGTAATCAGGCAGCGGTGGAAAATGTGGTGGAAAATGCAGCGGAGACTTCTAAAACAAACGGCTCTTCTTCGGATAATAAAAACAGTAATGATGCCGGTGATGGCGAAATCCCCGGTGATATCAGTACTCAGGGAACATCTTCAAAGAGCAGCTCTGCAGGGAATGGTAAGTCTGCTAGTGGTATGGGAAGTGTTTCGTTCTCAAATAGCGGCGGATCGGGAGGTGTCACCATATCCGGAAGCATCTCATCAAGTGTAAGTACAGTTGATAATTCGGGCATTAGTACGGAGTGCGCATTTACGATAGCAAACGGCGATAAGATGGTTGTAACAATGAATGTAGATGAGCTTGACATTCTTTCAATGCAGGAAGGTCTGGCTGCGGAGATAACATTAGATGCCATAGAGAATAAAACCTTTGAAGGAACAATTACAAATGTCAGTCAGAGTGCAAGCGGCAGTAACGGCAGTACGCAGTATCCGGTTGAGATAACATTTGACAAGACAGAGGAAATGCTGTCGGGAATGAATGCATCGGTTGCTGTTATAATAAAGCAGGCTGAAAATGTACTTACCATACCTCTTGTGGCAGTAGAAGATGAGGGCAGAAGCAGTTATGTTTATACAGGCTATGATGAAGCTTCAGGCGAGCTTACAGGGAAAACTGAGGTGACGCTCGGAATGTCGGATGAAAACAGCGTTGAGGTTAAAGAAGGACTTTCCGATGGAGATACCGTTTACTATGAAATAACAGAAGGCAGTTCTGAAAAGAGTTCCGGAAAAGACGCAATGGGCGGAATGGGAATTCCGGATATGTCGAAAATGCCGGATATGTCCGATATGCAGAATATGCCCGGTGGCAGTGATGGAAGCGGAAGACCTTCATTCCCGTCAGGCGGATTTGGTGATAGACCACAGTAAAATGGTAATTGATGAGAAGAAAATATAAATGATCAAGCTGAAATGATAGCAGACTAACAGTAGTCGCAGAGGTGAAATATATGATTGAATTGGATAATTTGTGCAAGACTTATGAGATCGGGGAAGAAACAGTAAGGGCATTAGACCATGCGTCACTTTGCATAGAGGACGGGGAATTTGTCAGTATAATCGGTCCGTCGGGCAGCGGGAAATCAACCTTAATGAATGTGATAGGCTGTCTTGATGTGGCGGATACCGGAAACTACTATCTTGACGGAATGCCTGTTGAGAAGTTTTCTGATGATGAGCTTGCAAGGATAAGAAATGAAAAAATAGGCTTTGTATTTCAGAATTTCAACCTGCTTAACAGGTTGTCGGCGCAGGAGAATATAGAGCTGCCGCTGGTGTATCAGCAGGTACCGAGGCAGGAAAGGAAAAGACGGGTTGATGAGGCGCTAGACAGTGTTGCATTAAAGAAAAGAAGAAATCATAAGCCGATGGAGCTTTCAGGAGGACAGCAGCAGAGGGTAGCAATAGCCAGAGCACTGGTTACAAAACCATCGTTAATACTTGCGGATGAACCTACGGGTAATCTTGACAGCAAGACCGGTGATGAGATAATGCTGCTTTTTCATGAGCTTCACGATCAGGGGAATACGATAGTACTTATTACCCATGATGAAAAGATTGCGAAGCAGGCAGACAGGATGATAAGAATATTGGACGGAAAGGTTTGGTGAATTGAATGATTTTTCAATCTGTTAAGATGGCGATGGATTCGATAATGTCAAACAAGATGCGTTCGTTTCTTACGATGCTGGGGATGATAATAGGCGTTATGTCCCTTGTTGTGCTGGTGTCAATAGTAAATGGTGCAACAAAAAGTGTGACTGATTCTATTGCTAATATAGGAACTAATATGCTTACTGTAATGATAATGGATGATAAGGATAACCCTCTTACTCTGGATGAGGTGGATATGGTAGCGGATTATTCTTCTGTTAAATATGCTGCTCCGTTAAGTAATAAAAGTGCAACGGTAAAGCATGAAAGAACAAGCGAGAGCATAACTCTTTATGGTACAACGGGAGCATATTATGAGATAAAGGGAATGACACTTCTTAGCGGAAGATTTATAAAGAATGCTGATGTTGACAGCTCGACATTTGCTGCCGTCATCAATAAGACTGCAGCAGAGGAGCTTTTTGGCAGGACGCAGGTTGTGGGAGAAACTATATCATTAAACGGTTATCATTTTACCGTTATAGGAGTGCTTGATGAGGAAGAAAGTACAACCGGCAACACCTCCGAAAGACTTGAGGCTTATGTACCATTTACTGCATTATCAAAGATATCAGGCAGTAGCCGGACAGTAAGCAGCTTCCTTGTTGCGTCAGCAGACGAGGAAAGTATGGATGCTGTCGAGAATGAGATTACCAAATATCTTTATCAGCGATTCGGATACGATTCGGATGCGTTCTCGATAACCAATTCTTCGACTATTATGGAGACCATGAGCAGTGTAAATGATACCATGAAGTGGATGTTAGGTGGAATAGCCGCAATATCATTACTTGTAGGCGGAATAGGTATTATGAATATCATGCTTGTTTCGGTTACCGAAAGAACAAGGGAGATTGGAATAAGGAAGGCTATAGGTGCCAGAAAGAAAACAATATTATTGCAGTTTTTGATCGAGGCACTTCTTGTGAGTATAATCGGATGCCTGATAGGGATTGCGTTATCGGCACTTACCGTTTTGGGCGTTAACCGTTTTATGGATTCGATATCTGCGAGCATGTCATTAGATGTGGTACTTGTGGCAATAGCTTTTTCGGCATTTGTAGGTGTGGCTTTTGGCATTTATCCTGCATATAAGGCAGCTAACAAACCACCTATCGAAGCTTTGAGATATACGAGTTGATTTAATTTATTGACACCTGTCACCTAAATGGATATAGTTAACATATCATATACTTTATAAGATGAAAAGGATCGTGTGATATGTATTATTCAAGCTTTGGAATACTGGCAGTGTTTTTGCATCTGATAATTAACTTTGATGCTCTGAAAAACGGAAGAAAAGAACCCCATGAGGGAGCGAATTTTCGTTATAGACAGTTTTTGAATTCAATACTTGTATTTTATGTAGTAGATTCAATTTGGGGATTTTTGACGGAGACAAAGATCATACCTTTAATTTACGCGGATACTATTTTGTTTTTTGTTATGGTATGCTTATCTGTTCTTTTGTGGACCAGGTTTGTGGTTGCATTCCTTGACAAAAACGGTATCCGCGCAAAGTCATTTCTGGCTGCAGGATGGGGAATATTCGGGTTTACCATACTGACTCTTATAATCAATTTTTTCAATCCTATAATCTTTTTCATTAATGATGATGGCATATATGTTCCGGGCAATGTGAGAAATCTTATTATGGTTGTCCAGTTCCTTCTTTATATTCTGATCACTGTATACTCTTTCTTTGTATCTTTTAAGTTGACGGGCAGGGAACAGGTTCACTACAGAGCGGTTTGTTCTTCAGGCGGTGTTATGGCTTTATTGATCCTGTTACAGACGTTTCATCCGTTTGCTCCTTTCTATACTATCGGATGTTTTATTGCAAACTGTATCATGCATGTTTTTGTTGAGGAGGATGAGAAGAGAGAACAGGACAGGATTACAGAGAATTACAGGAAAGAGATGGACAGATACAGTCAGATAGCAAACAGTCTGGCGAATGATTACGAGGCTATATATTTCATCAATATTGAAACCGGCAAATATTTGGAGATATCCGTAAGTGAGGAATACAAATCCTTAGAGGTTCCTAAAAGGGGCGAGGACTTTTTTGAGGAAACGCGTGAAAATGCCAAAAGATATGCTCATCCGGATGATCGCGATTTTGCAGTAAGCATGTATTATAAGGAAGTCATGCTTAAAAACCTTGAGGGGCGTAATTCATATTCATATAAATATCGTATAATGGTCGGTGATCAGGCGCGATATTTTCGTTTTGTCGTAATGCTTTCTGAAGATAAGAAGCATCTGGTTTTGTGTGATAAGGATATACAGGATACGATAACGGCGGAAACGGCACTTAAAGAAAAGCAGAAGGCTGTTGCAACATTTACTCAGATAGCCGAAAGTCTCGCTTCTAATTATGATGTTATCTATTATGTGGATATGGTAACGGAAGAGTATGTCGGTTATACTTCACACAATATATATGGTGAGCTTGAGATTAATGAGTCAGGAGACGATTTCTTTAACGAGGCTAAGAAAAATGCGGCGGTTCTTATCCATCCACAGGATAAGGAACGTTTGCTGTCTGTGCTTAATAAGGATTATCTGCTGTCAATGTTAGAGGGAAGAAAGCAGATAAGCGTTGAGTATCGTCACATCGTTGAGGACAAGGAATTGTACACGAGAATGACTGCAAGAAAAACAAGTGACGGCGGTCATGTGATAATCGGTGTTGAGAATATTGACGAAGAGGTCAGAAGAGAGAACGAACAGATTCAGGCTCTTAAAACGGAGCAGGAGCTTGCAAGACGTGATGAACTGACCGGTGTCAGAAATAAGATGGCATTTTCCGAGCTTGAAGAGTCGGTTCAGAGAAATCTTGATAAAGGAATGGATTATCTGCCATTTTCAATTGTCGTCTGTGACCTTAATGATCTTAAGCTGATAAATGATACTATGGGGCATAAGGCAGGAGATGATTACATTAAGGATTCGGTAAAGCTTCTATGTGATGTGTTTAAGCATAGTCCGGTATTCCGCATCGGTGGTGATGAGTTTGTCATATTCCTAAGTGGCGTTGATTATTCGAACAGGCAGCAGCTTGTAGATAGTATTCGCGGAAAGATTATGTCAAATCATGAAAAGAATGACGGACCTGTGATAGCTGTAGGTATATCAGATTATGTTTCAGGTAAAGACATAAGCGTATCTGATATTTTTGAACGGGCTGATAAACAAATGTATACGGATAAACGGAGATTAAAAGCCATGATATAATGTATCATATTAGTTATACCTTGGGAGTTGGGAGAATAGCTTATGGATAAGGAAAGAAGAGAGAGATATTATATATTATTTGAGAAGCTGATCGATCATATCAATAATATGGAAAGCTTTGATCATGAAAGCTACAAGGTTGTGGTAGAGGAGCTGTGTGAGCTGTTCCGCATATCAAAGGGTGTGTCTGAGTTTTATAGAAGCTTTTCTGACGAGAAGCTCGGTAACGGTGAGATCTTGTGTGATTATGACAATGGTAAGGATGACGTTATTGTCATAGAGAAAAGATTAGTCACACCGTCTAAGGCGATAGTTAAAGGTACCATATATCAGGCGAAGGATGAGATCCCCATGACTGATGAGGAAAAAGAAAAGGTCGATCTGTTG
Organism: uncultured Eubacteriales bacterium; assembly: GCA_900313855.1. GTDB lineage: Bacteria > Bacillota > Clostridia > Lachnospirales > Lachnospiraceae > CAG-590. The sequence continues at coordinate 1,824 of OMSZ01000110.1, read as the reverse complement.
TTACGCTCTATTCTTGCATTTATCGGAAGAATGCGTCTTCAGAGAATATTAGAGGAGTTTGCCTTTTGCGATGATGCGGGCTATCCCAATTTACGTTCCTACAAACGTTTTTTGGAGCTTATAAACGAACAGACGGGACTTTGTGGTTACACAGTCGGATGCTATAATCTTAGACATTTTTCCATAATCAACCGTGAGATCGGAAGAGAGCTTGGGGACGTTGTTTTCAAGAGCTATTTCAATCTTGTGTCGGGGGTCGTTGGGGAGGATGGTATTGTATGCCGCTTAGGCGGAGATAATTTTATCCTGGTTTTCAGAAATGAATATGCCAATCAGCTGGTTGATATTTTTTCCGGAGTTCCGGTTCCTTATGACAAGAGTGGTGAAAGCAGGGTAGAGGTTTCTGCAAGTGCCGGTTTTTATGAGATTCCGGAAGACTTTGTTATGCACAGTACTGAGGAGATCATGGAGAGGATCATTCCTGCTTCCCAGGCGGCAAGACATGGTGAAAACGAACAGATAGTGTATTTTGACGAAAAAATGATAAAGCGCAAGGCCAATTCTATTAGAATTCAGCGTATGTTTCCTGAAGCTATCGCAAAGAAGGAATTCCATGTATTCTACCAGCCTAAGGTGAATATTAATACAGGCGCTCTGGTAGGTGCGGAGGCTTTGTGCAGATGGTTCCATGATGGAAGGATAGTTTCTCCTGCTGAGTTTATTCCTGTATTGGAACAGGGAACAGATATTTGTAAGCTTGATTTTTATATGTTGGATCTGGTGTGTGCCGATCTGAGAAGATGGATTGATGAGGGTAAGAATCCTGTCAGGGTTTCTGTCAATATGTCAAGAAAACATCTGGTGGATGTGGATCTTTTAAGACATATCTTAGAGATAGTTGACAGATACAATGTGCCGCATAATTATGTTGAGGTGGAGCTTACCGAGACCACAACAGATGTGGAGTTCAAGGATCTTAAAAGAGTTGCTAACGGGCTTCAGATGGAGGGGATATGTACATCCGTAGATGATTTCGGTGTAGGTTATTCCTCACTTAATCTGATCAGGGAGATACCATGGAATATATTGAAGATAGATCGATGCTTCCTTCCTGAGGATGACAGGAACCAGTACAATACCACAACCCTGATGTTCAAGCATGTTGTTTCCATGGCTCATGAGATAGGACTTGAATGCGTGACCGAGGGCGTGGAGACTAAGGAGCAGGTTGATATATTGAGACATTATAAATGTGATATCGCTCAGGGCTTCTATTTCGACAAACACCTGCCTTTGGAGGAGTTTGAAAAACGAATGGAAATGGGGAGCTATAAGATAGAGGCTTGATAAGAGACGCGATGACAGAGCATAGATGATCTTTTTGACCGCTTCTACGCCGGTCATTCCTTCCATGTATATATCCATGAAGATAAGAGTATATTGGAATGGACGGTGACAATTTACAAAAAATAAGCAAAAATGTCAGAAAATTTGACGTTTATCCCAAAATCTTGATTTTTATCCCGGATGTATTGATTTATTTTATTATTATATTAAAATGATAATATTAGAAGTAATTCGCAATTTTATAATAAGTATCTAGGAAAGCCACATAGTGAATGGAGCAATGGCGATCTTTATAAGAAGATAGAGGAGGATTAGTATGTCACAGAATATTATTAGGAAGAGAAAGAAACGGTTTACAGCAATGCTCATGGTATTTGCAATAATTATCGGGCTGATGCCGCATATGAATGTAGAGGCGTCAGATTATACACTTGGAAATGAAAGTGATAATACAACAACTCCATTGTTGTATAGTGT
>OMSZ01000162.1 GCA_900313855.1 uncultured Eubacteriales bacterium | reverse complement strand
GTTTATTGCTATCATCATTTCCCAGATTTCTACTGCTAAAAACAAATAGTAAAAAAGCACAGCAGTCATAAAACTGCTGTGCTTTTTTAGTCTATCTCTTGCATTAAGTTAAATCTATGCTTTCTCTTCAATCTCTTTGCCACTCATACTCTTTATAACCAGCAGAACTACAACCGTGAGCACTATACCAACCAGAAGTGATACTATTGCGTTTCTGGCAAAGCCCGCTACTATATATGTGACTGCTGATATAGCTGCAACAGTAAGCGCATACGGAAGCTGAGTAGACACATGATTAATGTGAACACATTCAGCACCTGCCGAAGACATGATCGTTGTATCGGAAATAGGTGAACAGTGATCACCACACACAGCGCCTGCCATACAAGCAGAGATCGCGATTATCATAAGATTGTAATCTGTGTTCTGGAAACAGTTGACAACTATCGGAATAAGAATTCCAAAGGTTCCCCATGAGGTTCCCGTTGCAAAGGATAAACCGATCGCAATAAGGAAAATGATACATGGAAGGAATGCCTGGAAGCCTGCCGCAGAGCCCTCAACAATACCTGCAACATAAGGAGCTGCGCCAAGGTTATCCGTCATAGCCTTTAAGGACCATGCAAAGGTCAGAATGAGAATTGCCGGTACCATCTGCTTAAAGCCTTCCGGAAGACAATCCATAGCATCGTCAAATGATATTACTCCGCGAAGAATATAAAATACTATTGTTATGATAAGTGCGCTTGCAGAGCCAAGTACAAGTCCGACAGAAGCATCACTGTTTGCAAATGCATTAATAAAGGTTTCACCCTTGAAGAAACCACCGGTATAGATCATACCAACCGTACAAAGTACTATGAGAAGAATGATCGGAATCAGCATATCTATAACTCTTCCGTTATGATTAACCTTAAGGGAAGTGTCTTCAGCACCTACATAATCCTTCTTTGCCCAGTAAGAATCACTGATCGCATCCTCTTCAAACTTCTTCATCGGTCCATAGGATATCTTCAACGATACGATCAGTATCATTGTAAGGATTGTTAACAGCGCATAGAAATTATAAGGAATTGCTTTAAGGAAAAGACTCATTCCGTTCTCACCCTCAACAAAGCCTGCAACCGCAGCAGCCCATGATGATATCGGTGCTATGATACATACCGGAGCAGCCGTCGCATCAATAAGATAAGCAAGCTTCTCACGGCTTATCTTCTGCTTATCAGTAACAGGTCTCATTACCGAGCCAACTGTAAGACAGTTAAAATAGTCATCAATAAATATCAAAACTCCAAGAAGTATCGTTGCAAGCTGAGCTCCAACCTTACCCTTGATATGACTTGTAGCCCAACGTCCGAAAGCAAGCGAACCACCTGTCTTATTCATAAGCTGAACCATCATTCCGAGTATTACAAGAAATACCAGAATACCTACATTCCAAGAAACGGAAACCACATGAACTATACCGTCCTGAAATATGTGGTTAAGCACCGCAACCGGATGAAACTTGCCCCAGAACAGCGCACCGGTAAGAATACCGATAAACAGCGAGCTGTACACTTCCTTGGTAATAAGAGCAAGCACAATTGCGATAAGTGACGGCAGTAATGCCCAGAAAGTTTCTGAAACCGCAACTTTTTTCACTTCAATGCAGTACCATGCGATCGCATAGAAAATAACCAGCACTACACCTGAAATCAGGATTTTCTTATTGTTCTTCATTTTCTTTCTCCCCATTTGTATTTTTTCAAAAATCGCAGTTATTATACTAATAACAACTGTTACATTATACTCTTTGTTTCCCTTATTAGTCAATTGAAAAAGAGTTTTTGCTTTATCGGAAACGAAGTTTACTAATAAAGTTAAAAAGGTGATCATAATATCACAGATTACGACCACCTTCATTATTCAGGATTTCTTTTTTCTTCCTTTAACAAAAACAAGTAAAGCAATAATCAGACTTGCAACTGCGCAGCCGGCAACCACTCCGCCGGTGTCGATCAAAACATCCCTTAGCTCACAGCTTCTTCCGCTTACCATAATCTGATGAAGCTCATCTGTCGCAGCATAGACTAGTCCAAGTATTACTGCGATAACATAGCGTTTCAGACCTTTTGCAGCTGTAAATGCAGCCACATCAAGTACAAGCAGAAAACCAAGTGCTGCAAATTCGGAAAAATGAGCAAGCTTACGAAGCGGATGCTCGATGCTGTCAACATATTCAGCCTGCTCTGCCTGCGGCATCTCATCAAACCCCTCAACTACTATCTCTCCAACCGTATACCCTACAGAGGTACTAAGCTCCGCGGATTCTTCCGCCTCCATAGCCGACATTTTGAAGATGAAACACATCACCGCCACTGTCAGAACTATTAAAAATATTTTTAAAAATATCTTTTTACCCATCTATAAAATATTACCTTCTACTCAAGTATGATTAGGCGATTGTATCATAAAATAATAACCTAGTAAAGAAATTTATCATTTCCTTTTGGGGGCTATCTTAAGCTGCTTTAGCACATCACTAACCTTCTCCACCGGAATGATAACAAGCTGCTCCTTAACCTCATCGGCAACATCCCGCAGATCCTCCTCATTGTCCTTCGGAATAAATGCAGTCTTAACGCCGGCGCGCTGTGCTGCCATAAGCTTCTCGGGAAGTCCTCCTATCGCCTTAATATTGCCCTCCAAAGAAACCTCTCCTGTCATTGCAACCGTTGCGGGAACCGGAACGCCACATACTAGGGATGCGAGCGCAGTTGTAAGTGTTATGCCCGCAGATGGACCGTCCTTAGGGGTTGCCCCATCCGGAACATGAATATGAAGATCATTTTCTTCAAACAGCTTTGCCTGCTTAGGAAACATACTCTTAGTAAGACTTACCGCGATCTGCGCAGATTCCTTCATAACATCGCCAAGCTGTCCTGTAATCGTGATCTTCCCCTTACCCTTGATAAACAATGTCTCAATATACAATATCTCTCCGCCGACAGCTGTCCACGCAAGACCTGTAACAATACCCGGATTTTTCTGCTTATGCACCTCTTCATGCTTAATCGGTCGCATATCGAGAAGATCCCTTACATTATCCTCCGTAACCCTCACACGTTTACGATCATTCTTTACTATCTCTACCGCAACGCCGCGGCACAACATATCCATTCGCTTGCGGAGCCCTCGCACACCTGCTTCTCTTGTATAATCGGATATGATCACATTCATAACGTCATCAGATATCTGAAGCTGTTTCTTTGATATACCAACCTCTTCCATTGCCTTAGGAAGTAAATGCTTCTTTGCAATCTCCAATTTTTCAGTCGGTGTATAACCCTGAAACTGAATAACCTCCATACGGTTAAGCAGCGGAGCCGGTATCGTATCCGTTGTATTGGCAGTACAGATAAAAAGCACATCCGAAAGATCATAAGGAACATTCATGTAGTGATCGGTAAAATTACTGTTCTGCTCCGGATCTAACACCTCAAGCAACGCACTTGCGGGATCACCGTTATATGATGACGAAAGCTTATCGACCTCATCAAGCACTACTACCGGATTGGACACGCCGCATTTACTTATGCCATCCATAATACGTCCCGGCATAGCTCCTATATAAGTTCTTCTGTGTCCTCTTATATCCGCCTCATCTCTAACACCGCCAAGGCTTACTCTCACATATTCCCTGTTAAGCGCCTTAGCAATACTCTGTCCGATACTGGTCTTTCCTGTTCCCGGCGCGCCGACAAAAAGCAGGATTGAACCGGACTGCTGTTTTTTAAGATTCATAACAGCTATCTGTTGTAATATTCTGTTCTTGACCTTAGCAAGACCATAGTGATCCTTAGACAGCACCTTCTCTGCACGATCTATGCTTATCTTTTTTGCATGCTCCTTTTTCCACGGAAGTCCTGCGACATAATCAACATAGTCATAAAGCATACCATATTCAGAGCTTCCCTGTCCCTGCTGCTTAAGTCTTGTGATTATCTTGTCACATTCCTTTCTGGCAGTTTCATTCATTCCTGATTCCGCAACCCTTATCTCTAACTGTCTTATGTCAGAAACATTCTCAGGATGCATCTCGTCTAATTCCTTTTGCAGATATTCCATCTGCTTCTTGATTGCAGACTCACGATATATCTTTCGATAATCCTCCTCCTGCGCGCCCTGTGCCTCCTGATTGACACGTCCCATCTCAAGATTTTCTATAAGAAGCTTCTCTAGCATTTCGAAACGTTTTTTCTTACTGTCCTGTGCAAGAATTGCGTATCTTTCATTATTAGAATTCATCAGCCACGGAGAAAATGCAGTCGCGATCTCTCCAAGGGTACTCCATCTTGACGCATAGCTTCTGATAAGCGGTCCCCACTGATATTTGCCCGAGAAATCAATGACTAACGCTTTGACGGCATTAATTCTCTCTGTAATATCCTCATCGACCTCAAGATCCTCGATATCCGGACGTCTGCTAATGGATATATCTATCGTCTGATCCTTGAATATGGTTATCTCATCAAGGTTGACACGACTTCTTGTATGCACAAGAAAATAACCGTTATCATTAACCTCTGTTATCTCTCCGGTAAGTCCTATCGGATAGAAGCTTTCCTCCGTAAGCTCGTCTTTGGTATATTCGTCCTTCTCAAACATCAAAATGACACGTTCTTCAACCGCAGGCTGCTTTCCCGTCATTTCCTCATAATAATCATTTTTCAGATAAACATTGGCATCAGGTACAGCCAGAATATTGTAAACAGGTAAATTTGCCATATGTAACACCTCTTTTTCTCACCTAATAATATATTTTATCGGCTAATCATTTTTTATTGTATCAGAGTTTTTTTATAAATTAAAGTATCGACACAGAATTATCATAAGTTTTTTTTACTTTAAGGTTTTATTCAATGTTTTTTTAAGAATTCCATTTTATACTGAACCCATACTGAATAAGAATTCTTATTGTCACTGATTATCTGATCAGGCAAAAGTAATCTTTGGTAGTGTCAAATGAGTTATGAAAAAACAGAGTCAAAAAATAGGCTCAAACGAACCTTATAATTGCAAATGATTTAGATTTACGATACCGTACGCCACCCTTGACAGCACACAAAAGAACTGCTGTCGTATGTGTACCGACGGCGAAGAACTGGGAACAGGCAGAGTTTCTCCGTCGCTGACAGCAGTATAGCAGTTCTTTTGTGTGCCATCAAGGGCAAGTCG
>OMSZ01000097.1 GCA_900313855.1 uncultured Eubacteriales bacterium | reverse complement strand
TCAAGGAACGAGAGATCCACATCCTTGTAATGGTTCTTGCCATAAGCAATCTCTTCAAGTTCATCCGTACGTACAATACCGCAGTCATACATCTCGAGCAAAAGATCATGAACACCCTCATCAACACCTATAAAATAATGGTAATATTTTTCAAAGTCCTCGTCCTTATCACAATCCTCTACCTCTCGAAGGTTGTACCAGTAATCCTTAGTACAGTCTATCGTACGCTTCTTGATCTCATTACCCTTCGCGCGAAGCTCCTTGATCCTCTTCACCTTCTTCGCCCGCTTATTGTATCTTGTAAGCTGAAGACTCCATACGATCATATAGATTAAGAAAACCAATAACAAGACAAAAACAATATACTTTAACATAACATTTCTTCCTTTGAATATAAAAATCTTACGAAAACATATTATACTAGGTTTCCGTAAGATTTTCAACTGTGAATCCATTACTTATACAGTAACTTCTCTGTATAATAATCGGAATTTTTCAAAAGCTCTGTATTAACATATTCCAAACCATACTTTTCTGCCAACGTCGGTGTGTCCGAGTACAGATCAACTCCCAGCCCTAGTCTGTCACCTTCTATCTCTACACCCATTGCGGATAATGTAGTCGGATACATATCAAGCGTAGTATAGTTTCTCGAAACCCCATTATATTTTTTCCCTTCCGCTGCGTTAATAACAGCTGTATATGTTCTTCTGTCGAAAGCCGCAACGCCTTGAGCATTAATGTAAAATGAATCCGGAGTCAAATGATCCCCGCATATTACTATGGTAGTATCCTCATAAAAATCCTGTCCTTCAAGCCATTCAATAAACTCAGCCACCTGACCGTCAGCGCAGGCAATAACATTACTATACTGTGAATCATATTTATCATCACACAATTCACATTTATAACCATCCGTAAAATGAGTATCTACCGTAAGCATTGTAAAATTAAACGGTTTATTCTCCTTTGCCAGCTTCAAAATATCTTCTTTGGCAAATTGATACAGCTTTTCATCCTCATAGCCCCACCATACCTTATAATCCTGAGGTATTCTTTTATCATTAATTGCAGCCGTATAATCTTCTACTCTGTAATTACCATGTCCTTTGAAATACGAAGATCTTCCGGCAAATTCCCCTTTTGAACCTATTAGAAATTCCTGATTATAGCCTTGCTTCTCTAAAACATCGCCAAGCGTCCAAACTCCCGGAAGATAATTATTCTCTGATTCCCAATTACCGTTTAAGGCCTCATTACTTACTATTGACTCGTTAATTGATACTCCACTCGTCTGAGCAGCAAGCGCCCCCATAGTATATGTAGCACCTGACACATGATGTGCCCCATTTATCGCACTACCATCAGAAAAGCACTCATTATTCTCAGCAATCTTCGTCAGATTAGGAATAAGATTCTCTTCCATTGCACCACCGGATGCAGTATCAGAAAAAGTTACCTCCACAGATTCCAAAAAAATATATATAAGATTACGTTTCTTTTCAGGAAATACCAGCTCAACTTCTCTGCCATCCACATAATTGTCATCATATAAGGATGTACTTTCATGTGTATAACGGTAATAATCAATTACTTCAAAATGGATAACCCCACGGTAGACAGAACATACAAGCATTATCACTGAAACCATTCCAAGCCATAAAACATATCCTAGTTCCTTATGCTTTCTTCTTAACAGCACATACAGGATAATACTGACAATAATAACCGCAGTTACCATTGCAATTCCGATAATTATAATATCTTTATATGAAGATACATCTGTGCCATCAAGCGGCGTATGAAGATGATAAACCAGTTGTCCAAAAGGGACCTGTCCAAAATGCCCTTCAAAATAATTAAGGGCATAAATAACAGTTACTGACAAAACAAGAAGCACTTCTATAACTATCAGCAACAATATACTAATTCCTAAGTGTCTCTTAGAATCAGATACATTATCAGTATACCCTTTACTTCTATCCGAAAGCATAAATATTTGTATCAAGCCGACAAGCATTGTTATTAATATAACAATTCCATAAACCACATAATTCAACAAAAAATAATATCGGTAGAGCTTATCAGAAAATGATCGATTAAAAACAATTCCCGGATTATTCTTTTTGGATTTGCAGCTTAAGCCTTGATCTTTCCACTTTGCCTTAACGCCCTTTGTCTTTTCAACAAATGGCTTTAATTGTTTTCCCTCTAATAAAAAAACAGTTTTTTGATTTAAAGTAAATTCTATTTTGGAAATGACAAATTCTTTTTTTAAATTAAACGGATCAAATCTAAGATAATCATTCTTAAGATCAATCTCACTAATATCAAAAGAAACAACATTGTCCTCAAATACTTCCGTATAAACCTCATTACTTGAAAAATCATCAAGCGCTGATGCATAAAACAACTGGGCAATATTACATTCCCCGGCATGACTTTCACCAAAATAAAAATTAAGCTCCATGCTGTCTATAAGGCGCATGGAATATATGATGGCAAAGCAGGCAAGTAATGCTAAAATAATATCTATTAAAATAAAAAGAACTATTCTTTTTATTATTGGTTTATTATTACTCATATCTTTTTCTCTATAATCCTATATCAGTTTTCTTTATATGCCCATCTTCTTTTTCCACAAATATCAGCTTATTATTCAAATATTAATTATCTGATATATTCACACCAATAATTCTTCTCATCTATATCTCTATTTCCTTGAGATATCGAGAAAGCGCGTCCTGCCACGTAGGAAGCGGGGTAAATCCGCAAAGGGCAAGCTTACTCTTATCAAGCCTGCTGTTAAAAGGCCTCGCTGCCTTAGAAGCTCCATATTCTGCCGTTGTAACAGGTATTACATTAATACGCTCATCACTATACTCCGTATGTCCCAACTCAAAAGCCTGTTTAAAGATCTCTTTTGTAAAATCATACCAGCTTATATAACCACCCTCATTTGTAGCATGATAATACCCGTATTTATCTGTCTGGATCATATCCACAAGCAACCTGGCAAGATCATAGGTATAGGTAGGTGTACCTATCTGATCATTAACCACTCTGATCTCTGTATGATTCTTACCGACATTTAACATGGTTTTGATAAAATTCTTACCATTTACTCCAAACACCCATGCAATACGGACAATGAAATATTTATCCAGATTACCGGTTACGGCCCGTTCTCCCATAAGCTTGGTATTACCGTAATGATTAAGAGGGTTATAATCCGTACAATCAGGTTTCCAAGGCTCTGTACCCTGCCCGTCAAAAACATAATCTGTAGAAATATACATCATAGGAATATCAAGCTGCGCACACACCTTGGCAACATTCTTCGTCCCCCCGAAATTAATCCCTTTAACCTTGGCACGATTCTCCTCATCTTCCGCAGCATCTACTGCCGTCCATGCTGCACAGTGTATAACCGCATCCGGCTGCTCATATATTATTCTCGCCTCAACGGTCTCTGCATCAGTCAGATCGATCGGAACATATTTCATTGTGGTTACAGCAGTTCCATCATCTATCCCACTATACTTAGGCGCTATATCACTACCTACTCCTTCCAATCCTCTCTTATTAAGCTCGTTCATAACATCATGTCCAAGCTGTCCGGCTACACCTGTTACCAATACTTTCATATTCATTTCCTTTCTTAATTAAAATATAATTATTAAAAATATTTACTATTACTTTTCTTCCGTTTTAAATGCCCAAAACTTATTAATCAGAAAATTAATCGGTACACTGACAACAAGATTGATCAAAGGTGCCACAAGCTTAGAGATATGGAAGATGCTTACCCATATCCATGAAAGAACACTATTTAGGAATATTCCCGTAAAGGAATACGAAATATACGTCTTAATAAGTGCCTTCCACCATACTCTCTGCCCGCTCTCTTCTTCCTTAAAAACAAGCTTGTTATTCCAGTAAAACGACCACGCAACACTAAGTACAAACGCCACAAATTGCGCAACAAGATAATCATACTTTGGTGACATTCCCATATTCTGAAAACTCAACAGCGCAACAACATTAATCACATAAGAAAGAACCGTATTAGTTACACCAATCAAGCCAAACTTAACAAACTGCATAAAAGAAGCAAAGGCTTCATCGGTCAATTCTTTATGAATAATCTTAAAGAAAAATGTAAGTACAGCACGTGCGATAACCTCTATTATATTCCAACATTTTATTGCTACTTTAGTCATATTATTCTTCTCCATATTAATTTATATAACTCCAAAAAGCATTAACATTCGAAGTATTATCTCAACCTTCAATTGTGGATTCCATCTTTTATTATAAAAAGCTTTCTTGCACGCTGTCACGAAACTATACCTGTCCATCTGAAACCATTCAAGTATCCTATAATCTTCCTCTGACAACTTGTCTCCATACAATCGCATAAACTCCCTCGCCTGAGCTGTATAAAATCTTTCGCCCATGAGAAGTTTAAATCCATGGGGTATCTTTTTGAAGAAATACAAAGGAGATGCATTCTTCTCATACTGTCTGTGGATTGCCTCAACCTTAGTTGATAAATGATACTTTCCAAAAGCAGAAGTTATCATTGCAGCAAACCAGTCATGATATTTTATATTGTCAGGGCTTGCCTGTAGCAACATTTCACGAAGTGTTCCATTGATTACAACTGAAAAGCCAAAGAAAATATTGCCTGTGATAGAATTGTAGAATCTATAATCAAAGGTAGAACGCGGATACAAAGTACGTACACTCAAGTCCTCGTTAGCAACTTCAAATCCACTATGATAAAGTAAGGGTTTTGAATTATCATTGGCCTTCATCCACTCATATGCATATTCAAGTTTGCTCGGCAACCATACATCATCCTGGTCACAAAACGCCCAACAGTCACCATCAGAAGCTGACTTTAACAGTTCGAAAAAGCTTGCGCAAAACCCCTTATTGCTTCCCTTTTTAAAGGATATCCTATCAGACAACTCATTTCGTACAATATACTTATCAATAACATCACACGTCCCATCAGATGAGCCGTCATCCCTTATATACACATGAAAATCCTTATACGTCTGTGCAAATATACTATCCAATTGTTCTTCTATATATTTTTCTCCATTATATGTCGAAATCAGAACAGAAATCATCTACAAGCTCCTCAACTATATTCTGCCAATAAGCATAAGCATCCTAACAACAATCTCCGAAGAGATTATCGGACGCCATCTTGCCGGATAAAAACTCTTTCTTAATGCTTTTATCAGATTATAATGCTTGTTGCTAAACATATCAAGTACAGCCTTATCTTTACGTCTTAACTTTGAACCGAAACATCTGTCAAATTCCATTGCACGTTTTTTGATATCCGATTCTTCCTTGAGAGATGCACATAACCATTTGATACGTGTCAACATATTAAATGTCGTAACATTATCACCATGTGCCCTGTGAAGTGCCATAACCTCGTAGTCAGAATGTGCTGTACCAAATGCATGAACTATCATAGCTGCCCACCAGTCATGATAGCCGATCCGGTTAACTTCGCCTCGTATCATAAGATTTCTAAGTGGCTTGTTAATCACCATAGAAAATCCCGAATAATGATTCTCTGTAATCGTTCTTCTAAAATCATATT
>OMSZ01000101.1 GCA_900313855.1 uncultured Eubacteriales bacterium | reverse complement strand
TTCTGCTTATACTGTCTTTAGCATTACCAAAAACATCTATCGAGAATCTCCTTATGATAATATCAAACAACAATAATAACATTGAGGTTATAATGAAAAACATCGTCAAAGGAACCTTGCCTGCAACCTTTTTGGCCTGGGTGTTCCAGATATTATCATCAAATGTAAGACTAGTTCCGTCAACCTGCTTTATGAATCTTAAAAGCTCACCGCTGTTATCGCTAAACCGGTATTCCATGGAGTACTGGTTTGCAAATGCAGTATTGTAGTTCTTAACTATCTCTTCACCGTTTTTCTTTCTGATACTTAGGTTATAAATGCCTACATCATCCGACGGAACCTCTGCCATATAACTTCCGGGCTTTACAGGATCTAATGTTATCTCCTTCGCCTCTCCATTCTCATCAGATACAGCAGCGGTAACGACCGTGTTCTTATCATACTCCTCAGTCTCATATACAATTGAGGTTGTACCTCCGTTACCGATGATATCAAGATTATCCCCGCCAAGATCCGTATCTGAGATCACATAGTGAATGATATTTGACCAGAGCATAGGATAATTATCCCATCCACCATAATAAGCTGTCCATTCATTAGTCGCGTCACTATTCCATGCAACCGTTCTTCCAAGACCGCACTGCCAGGTTGAAAGCACCGGGTCACCTCTTGATGATGACAGTATAACGTCTGCTCTTTCCTTTGCTCTTGAGGCTATATAACCAAGAAGAGCAGGACACCCTTGATCCATTACCCCCGACAATATTTCGTTATTACTTGTTATCTCCGGATAAAATTCCTCATTTATCAGATACTCATTAGTCGAAAGATAAACCTCTTTTGCAAATATCCTCGGTATTGAGTTATTGATATCTGTATAATAAAACCTGCCGCCGCATTTATCAGCTATCTCCTTTAAGATCTTCTGATCAGAGTCGTTTCCGACTGCAACAGACGAAACCGTTATCCCCGCATTGTTTATCTGTGACAGCAAAACATCATAGTCTCTGAATTCATCCTGTCCGTCTGTCAGAAGTATGATATGCTTTATCTTGGCATCATTTTTTAATATTCTGGCATAAGCCTCCTCTAACGCAGGATAAATGCTGGTTCCACCGCCATTACCAATAGTAAGTATCTTATTAACGATATCATCGGAATCATCTACAGTTGTAATAGGCACAGTCCAGTTATATTTGTCATCAAATGCAAGAACGCCCGCCTCATCGGTTTCCCTAAGCTCCTTAACGCCTGAGACCGCTGCCTGCTTTGCAAGATCAAGTCCGGTTACCGACGAATCATCAACGGATGGTGATGACATACTTCCTGACTGGTCGATTACCATTACCATCGCCATCTTAGGAATTTCCTTTTCACCCTCAGGATCCATATACACAGGGAGAAGCTCTTCAAGCTCAGTATTTCTATATCCTCCAAGAGCATAACTGTTATCTCCTCCGATACAGATATAGCCTCCGGCATAATCCTTGACATATGACTCTAAGGTTTTGGCAAATCCGTTTCTTAGATCATCATAATAAACATCTATTGTAATAACCGCTTTATAGGTATTTAACTGGGAAAGAGAAACCGGAACAGCATCAGGCGCAAAGGTATCGTAACCAATATTAGCTGCAGTTAAAATTTTTTCAAACTCCTTTGCATTATTCTTCTTGCCTTCAACTACCAAAACCTTAGGCTGCGCCTCTATCTGAGAAAATGTCACAAAGGTATTATTAACGCTTATCGTATCCCTATCAGGCTCGATAACCGCCTTATAGGAAGCTATCGTTCCCTCAGCTCCGACATCCTCAAAGATAAACTGATTACTGCCTTTGGTAAGATGAATGCTCTTCTGTCCCTTTGCCGTTCTTCCTGAATAAAGAAAAAGCAATGCATCCGTCTCTACATTAGACCTTATTGAAACAGTAATATTATAGTGATCACCCACATGTATTACCGAAGGAGTGTTCAATCCGTCTATATATACCTCATCATTAGCGGAAACCGAATCGTCAACAGGAATTACCAAAAGCTCCACATCACTGTTTTTTATTATCGATGCAGTAAGACTCATGCTTCCTTCATTTTCACAACCATCAGTTATCAAAACAAGACGCTTAGTCACTCCGTCATGAAACAGAGAGCATGCTGCGGTAACTCCGCGTTCGATATTAGTAGAAGTCGTTATCGTATCAGCAGAAAAACCAAGAAAATCCTTTCTTCCCGAAACAAACTGTTCTACCGCGCTGTCCCTGCCAAAAGCAACAACTCCTGCCAGACCGTTCTTTGGCATAAGTGACAGATTGTTCTTAAGATACTTTTCAACCTCGGTTAAATTTCCCGACATACTGTCAGACACATCTATCAGAAATATTGTTTCTATCTTTCTCTGCCTTTTGGTAACCGACACTCCCATAATTGCAAGAACTATCAGCAATAACAGTATGCCTCTTACTGCCAGAAACTGTTTTTTCTTTGTAGAATGAACCTGAATATGATAAATGATCCATTCGATGATAAGTACAATAACAGCAATCGCAAGCAGTATATTACGGATAGCTCTTCCACCTGTCTTGGTTTTGTCAAGAACACCGTCCACATTAACGTTATCTATAGGTACAACCTCCGATTCATCAATCGGGAAGTTCCTGATCGTAACAAGCTCTTCACTTCCGGTTAAGAGATAACCCGTAAGCTGTGACATAAATATCGGAAATTCAGTCTGCAGCGCAAGATCAGTATTGTGTATATCAAAACCAAGAACTCCGACACGCCTTTGGCTGTTATCTGAAGAAACACTGCCGTAATATCCCGCAACCGCTCCTTCCTCTGTTGTGATAACCGGATTAGCCCATTCATACAGATCATAGGTATAGCCAGAAGATACACCAAACGAATAATTCTCAACATATTCCGTAATATCGCTCTTCTCAAATTGAAGCATGCAGTTTGTAACAGTGCTGCTTCCCTTGATATAGTCAAGTCCAAACAAAGCCTTATCGTAGTTGATAAAAAGAAAAGCCGCATCATCAGAAAGTAAGCTTTGATCATAATCCTTCGGAATATCAATTCCATCAAACACATAAAGATTGAAATCCTCTGCATCTTTTAAAACATTGACATCCTCTGATTTATATACGGTTGCTCCTTCATATAAAGCAAGCGCCTTTTCCAAGAAAACATTACCTTCTGACAGCAGCAATATTTTCATGTCATTTTCCTTTGAAACCGCAACAGAGGAATGATTATCCGAATTCAAAGAATCCTTCTCTGACAATTCCGCTTTAAGAACAAGATTATTCAAAGAACCGCCCTGCTTATCATTTTGTCCACCGGAAGAATCCCCTTTCTGCAACCATTCATCCTTTAACAAAACAGGAGAAAAATACACAGTTTCACTATCTCCGGCATCTACCGAAACAGTCTGAACATCCGTAATTTCATTACCCAGATAAAGGCTAACATCAGTCGTTGCCGGCTGCGTACCATGGTTGGTTATTTTGCAGATCGCCTCTATATATTGTTTTTTTGAAGAATCTGTGTCTGCCGGCTTATCCGTATCGTTATCAGCTGCTTTTTCATCATCCGTTTTATCGGCCCCGGATGACTTTATCGCATAAGCTGTATAATCAACCGAAAGATTTTCTTCACTGCTGTATATACTCTCAACACAAAGCGAAATCTTGTCATTATTTCTCTTAAAGCTTTTGTAATCAAATTCCGAATCCGTGTAGCAGACAACATCCACATTATCAAGACTTGAAACCAAAGTCCCGACTATCCCCGAGGCTTTATCTAAATTACCCGAAACCTCTTTAACGGTAAGCTTTTCAATTCTTTTCTTCGCCGCAGACCTATCCTGTCCCTGATATATTATTTCTGCTGTGTCATCGCAGGAAACAACAGTCAACATGCCGGAATCATTAATTCCGTCAATATAATTCTCCGCTCTTGATACCGCCTCTTTTAACCGGCTTCCGCTACCTTTATAGGCAGTCTCCATGCTTGCGCTTGTATCAATTACAATTATGGTATTTCTAAGAACAAACCCGCCATTTCTCATTACCGGCGCCATGAGCGCAAGAATAAGCAAGAGTATGGCAAGTATCTGCAGATACATTAAGATATTATGTTTAAGCTTTTCAAACGGAGTTCTTGCCTCAAGATTTTTGTAGATTTCACGCCACAAAAGAGCAGAAGAAAAAGGCTGGTCTTTAACCTTCTGCTTTAAGATATACAGTAATATGATTATCGGGATCAGAATCAGAAATCCTAATGGCCATATATTGGAAAATGTCATGCTGTTCTCCCTTTTCTATCATAAATGTGCTAAATAAATGTCAAAATAATGAATGTCGAAAAACAATCAATAAATTCTTAGCAGAACGATCTCAGGATAGTCATTGATCCTTACCGGAAACAGACTGTTACCCATACCTCTGCTTATATACATTGTCATATTACCAAAATGGTGCTCACCCTCATAAAGCTTTGGAAAGAATTCAATATCCGGAGACAGCAGTCCTCCCTTACCGGGAATTATTATCTGCCCTCCATGAATATGTCCGGTAAACACTATATCAGCTCCGCTGCTTTGGTACTGCTCATGATATCCCGGATTATGAGCAAGCAAAAGCTTTAAACGGTTATCATTCTGCCAATTATAATCCGTTACATTTGAATCATTCACGGTACCCGCTATTATAACTTCATCCAGTTCGACAGTCTTTCCGTCTATGAAATGAACCCCATAGCTTTCTATCTCTGAAACAAACCCGGCAAACTCATCCTTGTCTAACCACATCTCATGATTGCCGGTCACATAGTAGACTGGCGCAATCAAAGCCGCGCCCTTGAAAAATTCCTTTGCAAACCTATAACAGGTATGATTACGGTCGATCGCATCACCCGTAACAAATATCATATCAGGTTCACATTCTTTGATCTTATCAAGCACCGCCTTCTGCCCTATACCAAACAACTGATTATGAAAATCCGATATCTGGACTATATTCATACTTGTATCTGCATCATATTCATATTCCGTAACAACAATGTGGTAATTCTGATACAGTATATAAATGATGGCAATGATCAGCAGCACCGCAAAAAACGGAACCGTAACAGTAAATTTCTTCTTTCTTGTCTTGTGATGAAATATTCTCATACCAAGTAACGCGCCAAGTGATCCGCCTATTACCGCTATAGTTATAAGGGTAGCTTCTGAAATGCGAAACTTATTCTTCTCTGCCTTTTTCTTGTCAATGCCGTATAGTGTAAATGCCAGAATATTGACTACGGTTAAATATATAATTAGTAGCATGTTATCTCCTTTTTTAAATTGGGGTTTGTAGGGGTAATACTTTTAAGCGAAACTCTTGTA